>JBIPLL010000092.1:0-7926 GCA_044368425.1 Beijerinckiaceae bacterium | reverse complement strand
TGGGCATGCACTTGATGGACGGGTCCTCCACATCGACCGGCATGTCCTCCGGCCTGATGTTGACGGGCATCCACTGCGTGGCACCGGCGGGAGACGTCTTCAGCTCCCACTCATAGCCGAACAGGAGCTTGAAATAGCCCATGTCCCACTGCGTCGGATGGGTCGTCCAGGCGCCCTCGATGCCCGACGTCACGGTATCGCGACCGATGCTGCGGGTCGTGTGGTTCATCCAGCCGAGGCCCTGCTCGCTGATATCCGCGCCTTCCGGCTGGGGTCCCAGATTCTCGGCCCGGCCATTGCCGTGCGCCTTGCCGACCGTGTGGCCGCCAGCCGTCAGCGCAACCGTCTCCTCGTCGTCCATCGCCATGCGGGCGAATGTCTCGCGGATGTGTCGCGCAGTCCGCATCGGGTCCGACTTGCCGTTCACGCCCTCGGGATTGACGTAGATGAGACCCATCTGGACCGCAGCGAGCGGATTTTCCATCGTCTCGGGCTTGTTCACGTCGACATAACGGGTGTCGGACGGCGCAAGCCATTCCTTCTCCGAACCCCAGTAGATGTCCTTTTCGGGATGCCAGATGTCCTCGCGGCCGAGCGCGCAGCCGAAGGTCTTGAGGCCCATGCTCTCGTAGGCGACCGTACCGGCCAGGATCATCAGGTCTGCCCAGCTGATCCGGTTGCCGTATTTCCGCTTGATCGGCCAAAGCAGACGACGGGCCTTGTCGAGATTGGCGTTGTCCGGCCAGGAATTGAGCGGCGAGAAGCGCAGGCTGCCGGTCCCGGCACCGCCACGGCCATCGGCCACACGGTAGGAGCCGGCGGCGTGCCAAGCCATGCGGATCATCAGGCCGCCATAATGGCCCCAATCCGCCGGCCACCAGGCCTGGCTGTCCGTCATCAGGGCATGGAGGTCGCGCTTGAGAGCGGCATAGTCGAGCTTGCGGACCTCTTCGCGATAGTTGAAGCCCTTGAGCGGGTTGGTCTTGCTGTCGTGCTGATGGAGAATGTCGAGGCTCAGTGCGTTCGGCCACCAGGCCATCGCCTGCGCACCGGCATTCGTCAGTGCTCCATGCGCAACGGGGCATTTGCCTTCGCTGCTGGTGTCGAGCCAATCCATGTCGTTCTCCCGTCAACGGCTGATGGCGCGACCGCCGACATTGGACAGAGCCGCGCTTTCGCACGTCTTAGCACCGGAGCGCGATAGTTCCCATTTGCATTCTCCGAAGGCACGATAAGAAAAATTAATCGTCTTGGGCTGGTCGTGGCGTCAGGTCGCCTCCCGGACGGAGCCTGCAGAGAGCTGATGCAGTCACCGGAACCGACTCGCGGCACCGACCCGGCGGCGCCGGGTCTCATTCGGGTCCGATGCAGCCCCTGCCCGCTGGCGATGATCCGTCGCATCATAGCCAGCGGGCCGCGGTTTCCCGCGGCCCGCCTCGCTGGCGTCCGGCCTTGCAGGCAGCGTTGCCTGCCGCGCCGAAATGGCCCGTTGATGTCGCTGCCCCGGCCATGCCGGCCGTGACGTCACGCCAACAAGCCCCGCCGCGATCGAAACGGGCGCAAACAGCGCCGCAACGGCAGCGTCTCAGCCGAAGACCTCCTCAACGGCATGATCGAAGGCCTCGATCGTCGCATCGACGACGGCTTCGTCATGGGTGGAGGAGAGGAACCACGCCCCGCGCTCCAGAGCGCGGACGCCGTGCCCCAGCAGGGCCGTCGTCAGGCGCACGTAACCGGCCCGGTCAGCCATGACCTGATCGCGATAGCCATGGATGGGTTCGCGCACACCGAGCGTCATGTGGAAGATCTGCGGCAGACCCTGAACGCGGGCGGCGATCTGGCGATCACGCAGAACCGTCTGGAAACCCTCCATCAGGCGGCGCCCTCGCACGGCGATCAAGTCGTGGACCTTTCCGTCCGCGAGCGCGGAGAGCGTGGCCACGGTCGCCGCCATGCCGAGCGGGTGGGCATTATAGGTGCCGCCGTGCATCACGCGCTTCGTCACGGTCAGGTCCATGATCGAGGCCTTGCCGGCGACGGCCGCCACCGGCAATCCGTTGGCGATGGCCTTGCCGAAGACGGCGAGATCGGGCGTGACACCGAGAAGCGCCTGGGCCCCGCCGGGAGCGACGCGAAAGCCCGTGATGACCTCGTCGAAGATCAGCACAGTGCCCGTCTCGTCACAGAGCGCCCGCACGCCTTCAAGATAGCCCTCATCCGGCTTGATCACGTTCTGGTTGCACATGATCGGTTCCATGATGACACCGGCGACGTCGCCCCTGGCGAGGCGGGCGCGGAGCCGTTCGAGATCGTTCCAGATGACGATGTCGATGGCCTCGCCGGAATGGGGATCGAGGCCCGGCGAGCCGGGAACGTGGGCCGGCGCATCTGCCGGCCCCATGTCGGCAGCCGATGGCGCGACGCTCCACACCACGTTGTCGAACCAGCCGTGATAGTGACCTTCGCATTTGACGATGGTCGAGCGGCCGGTCGCGGCGCGCGCCAGTCGCATGGCGGCCTGCACGGCTTCCGATCCCGAGCAGTTGAAGCGGACGCGCTCGGCGCAGGGAACCAGCTGGTTCACCAGTCGCGCGGCCTCGTACTCGATCTCGGTTTGCGCGGCGAAGAGCAGCCCCTTGTCGAGCTGCCGACGGACCGCCTCGATAACCTCGGGCGGGTTGTGGCCCAGGATCATCGGCCCCATGCCGAGATAATAGTCGATGAGGCGGTTGCCATCGATGTCGTAGAGCCACGGCCCCTCGCCGTGATCGATCACGAGGGGCGTCGGCGAGATGCCGAGGCGGAAATTGCTGTTCACGCCGCCGGGCACGAGGGCGGCGGCCTCGGCGACACGACGTGCGGAGGCCTGGAACGTCATGGTCATTGGCTTCTCCCGATCCCCAGGCGCGTCATCCGCGCACGACGGCGATACACTCGATCTCGTAGCGCAGTCCCTTGAGGCACCCGGTGATCGTGGTGCGCGCGGGGAACGGAGCCTTGAAATAGTCACGGTACAGGCGGTTGAACTCGGGCACGTCGTCAGCGTCACGCACGTAATTGCGGGTCTGGACGACGTCGGACAGATCGCAGCCGGCCGCCTTCAGCACGGCCTGCAGGTTCTCGATCGAGCGGCGGACCTCGCCCTCGAAGCTGTCGGAGACGATCTTGCCCGTCGCATCCACCGATGCCTGGCCCGAGACGAAGACGAAGGGGCCGACCTTCACGCAGGGCGAGAAGGGCAGATGCGAGCGTGGCGTATCGTCGAGCGCCGGAAATTCCGGTTCGAAGTTCATGCGGGCCTCCAGGGCGGATCGAGCGGGAAGACGGGCCGGCGGATGTGGCGATAGGGCAGCGTGGTCAGATCGCCGGGACAGGGGCCGGGTGTACCGACCCAATAGCTGCGCCCGCCGATACGGTCATAGGCGCGGCGATGGGCGACTGCGGCCTTGACCCCGACAAAGGCGAGTTCCTCCGGAACGATGCCTTGCGATCGGAGCTGGCCGAGGTCGAAGGGCGCGGTCTTGCGCGAGGTCACGAGAATTGTGGTCCCGCCGCAGCGCAGGGTCGCGCACGGGCCCATCTCGACATTCACGCCGACGGAGGCCGCCATGTGGCTTCGCGTGTCCTCCAGCCGGAAGCGGCCATCAGAGAGCGCCACAAGCTCGACCTCGATCTCGAACGGGCCGGGATCGAGGCGGCTGCTGCCGCCGAGACGGATCGTGGCGCGGGCACCGGGCTTCAACCCCTGCAGGGCCTGGACGGCTGCGGGATCGTTGATGACCAAAGCCGCCTTCTGAAGCTTGCGCCGCACGAAGCTGCGCAGGATGCTGGTGCAGTCGCCGGGAGCGCCGCCGCCGATATTGTCGGCCGGCTCGACGAGGATGACCGGGCCGGCAGGAGGATGCGCGATCGCATCGTCGATGGCGGCCTCGAGATCCCATTCGGAGGGGATGCCTGCCTCGCGTTTGCTGACGGCGATCGCCTCGATGGCATCGAGATGGCGCTCGGCAGCGGCCAGGTCGCCATCAGTGATCAGGCAGGCCGCGACGCCGGTATGCGCCGTATCGGCATAGGCATAGCCGCCCACGATGCTGACTGCCCAGACCGCGGGGTCGTCTCTCTCGATCTGTCGCGCGAGTGTGCTCATGGATCGCATCGGCTCGTCGGCCGTGCCCGTCCCTGTGGGCGGCCACAGGACCGGAAAGTTGCGCGACAGCATGCGCGGGCGCGTCCCGCTCGAGAGCGAACGGGCGAGAAGCTCGGCCGACAACATCGCGGCGTCACGAGCATCGGAATGCGGGTTTTCCCGATACCCGACCAGACCGTCCGCGAGTGCCGCCATGCGCGGCGTGAAATTGGCATGCAGGTCGAAGACGGCGAAGATCGGCAGATTGGCCGCGCCGGGCAGCGCGCGGATCCGTTCGAGCAGATCGCCTTCCGGATCGTCGGAGCGGGTTGTCACCATCGCTCCGTGCAGGGCAAGCCAGATGCCGTCGATGCCCGCAGCGATGGCAGGCCGGGTCATGGCCTCGAAGTCCCGCCAGAACGCCTCGAACACGTCATGATCGACCGTGCCCGACGGCGTCGCCTGGGTTTCCAATGTCGGAATGACGGTCCAGCCATGTCGCTCGGCGACCTCGAGGAAGCCGTCCACCGTCGATGCATCGCCGCGACGGCCGAGAAGCTCCGCGCCGCGCCGCGTGCGCATAGACGCCGCGCCCGTGACCTCCTCCAGAAAGGTATGGGTCTCGTGGAACAGGCCCCCGAGCAGGATCCGGCGCGTCATGATGTTTTCGTTCCCTGCGGCGATGCCAGCAGTGTCCGGCGCGCCTCGGCCAATGTCTCGACGAGGAGGCGGCCGATGCTCTCGCGCGTCTCCTGGCCCATGCGGGTCAGCGGTCCCGCGATGCTGACGGCCGCGATCGCGTCACCCTTCCCGTCGAGGAGTGCTGCGCCCACGCAGGCCGCCCCCTCCTCGTTTTCCTCGATCTCCTCGACAAAGCCGCGACGCCGGCACTCCGCGAGGATGGCGTCAATGCGCGCGGGATCGACGCTGGTATGCGGAGTGAGCGGGACCAGTGGCTGGAGCGCAAGAACCTGCCGGCGCATCGCCTCCGAGCCATAGGCGAGCAGCGCACGGCCGCAGGCGGTGGAATGGTAGGGTGCCCGCGTGCCGGCATAGGAGGTGATGCGCAAGGTCTGCGAGCCCTCCAGGCTATCGACGATCAGCACATCCGTAGGGCACGGCAAAGCAAGGTTCACGGTCTCGCGCGTCGTCGCGCACAGCTTCACGAGATAGGGGCGCAGCAGGCCGATAAGGTCGGTCCGCCTCTCGACGGCGCGGCCATAGGCGATCAGCTCGACGCCGAGGCGATAGGATCCGAGCGCAGGATTGTGCTCGACGAGCCCGACCTCGACGAGCGCCATGGTCAGGCTGAACGCCGTCGTCTTCGCAAGGCCGGTGCCGGCGGCGATGTCGCGCAAGCTCACCCAGTTGCCGTCCCCGGCCGACAGCACCTCGAGGATCGCCTTCGCCCGTGCGATGGACTGGATCCGCGCCACGGGCTGCCTGACTGACGTCGTCAAGGTGCGGTTACTCAAGGATCCCCCCGGGGCGGCTCGGTCAGATCTGCCGAGATGACAGGCGGCGTTCTACAATGAAGAACGGCTGCCGACTGGCGATATCCCAGCACTACACTGCCGACTCTCGCAGAATGCAAGAAGGAATTTGACTTACGATTTGCAGTTGACAGAGCTGCGGCTCAAGTCGAACATCAAAGAATAATAGTCGTTCTACAATGTAGAATGATAGAGGGGCGGCGTGTCCGTCCGATGGCGGGAAGGGAGGCCGGCGATGCGGATGTTCGTCGGGGCACTGGCGACGGAGACGAACACGTTCGCGCCGCTGCCGGTCGGGCGCGCGGCCTTCGAGAGCGCTTTCTACTTTCCGCCCGGCACGCATCCCGAGACGCCGACATTGTGCACGGCCCCGATGGTCGCCGCGCGCCGTCGGGCCCGGCAGGACGGATTCGAGCTCATCGAGGGAACGAGCGCCTGGGCCGAACCGGCCGGACTGGTCTCGCGGTCGGGCTATGAGAGCCTGCGCGACGAGATCCTCGGCCAGCTCAAGGCGGCGATGCCCGTCGATGTCGCGCTGTTCGGGCTGCATGGCGCGATGGTGGCGGACGGCTATGAGGATTGCGAGGGCGATCTGCTGACCCGCGCCCGCGAGATCGTCGGTCCGACGGCCGTGGTGGGGGCCGAATACGACCTGCACTGCCATCTGACGGAAAAGCGCATCGCGGCCTGCGATGTGGTGGTGCTCTTCAAGGAGTTCCCGCACACGGATTTTCTGGCCCGCGCCGAGGATCTCGTGGATCTCGCGCTTCGCACATGGCGCCGCGAGATAAAGCCGACCATGGCCATGTTCGACTGCCGCACGCTGACCGGCGCCTTCATGACGAACCAGCCGGCCGGCCGCGCGCTGGTTGACAGGATCATGGCGATGGAGGGCCGTGACGGCGTGCTGTCGATCTCGCTCGCGCACGGATTTTCGGCGGGCGACGTGCCGGAGGTCGGCTTTCGCGTGCTGGTCACGACCGATGGCGACCGGGACAAGGCGGCGCGACTGGCCGAACAGCTCGGGCGCGAGGTTCTCGGCATGGGGCGAGCGGCGACGCCAAGGCATTATCTGCCCGAGGAGGCCGTGGATCTTGCCCGGCATGCAACGGCATGGCCGCAGGTCTTCGGGGACCGGTGGGACAGTCCCGGCGGCGGGGTGCCCGGCGACAGCACGATCATGATCGAGACGCTTCTGCGCCATCCTGACGTGCCCTCGGCCATTGGCGTCACCTGGGATCCCATCGCCGTGGACCTGTGCCATGCTGCGGGGCCCGGCAGCCCGCTCTGGCTGCGGATCGGCGGCAAGGCGACGCCGGTCTCGGGCCCCTCACTCGACGTGCATGTCGTGGTCAAGGCCGTTACCGACGACCTCGTGATCCCGTTCGAGCAGAGCCTCGTCTCGCTCGGGCGGGCGGCTGCGGTGTCCGTGGGAGATGTCGATATCGTGCTGGGCAGCGGCCGGTCGCAGACCTTCAGCCCACCCGCCTTCACCAAGCTGGGCATCGACCTGTCGAAAAAGGCCATCGTGGTGGTGAAGTCGTCGAACCATTTCTCGGCGGCGTTCTCGAAGATCGCGCCGGCCATCCATTACCTCAATACGGGCGGGCCGTTCCCCTATGACCCGCTGAAGGTCACCTACAGGCGCGTCCGCCGCCCCATCGCTCCGCTGGATGCCAACCCATGGGTCTGACCCGGCTGCCATTGCCCCCGCGCAACGGCGACGACATCGCCGGATTGCAGCTCGACGCGCTCACGAAGGGCATTCCCGCATCGGCAGGCCGGCTGCGTCTGGCGGATGTGGGCGCGCGCGGCTGGAATATCTTCCGGGGGGACGTGCCCCTGCCGGTGGCGGTGCTCCGGGCCGACATACTGGCCGCGAACAATGACTGGATGTCGCGGTTTCTCGCGGCCAATGGGCTGGCGATTGCGCCGCACGGCAAGACGACCATGGCCCCGCAGCTCTATGCCATGCAGCATGAGGCGGGCGCCTGGGCCATCACCGTGGCAACGACCCAGCAGATGGCGGTCGCCCGGCATTTCGGCTTCCCGCGCGTGATCCTCGCCAACGAGCCGACCGGTCCGGCGGCCATCGATGCCTGCTTCGCAGCGCTTGCGGACGAGGGTTTCGAGCTTCACGTGCTGGCGGACAGCCTCGCCTGCGTGGAGGCTCTGGCCGAGGGTGCGCGCCGGGCGAGGCGGACGTCTCGCCCGCTCGGGGTTTTTGTCGAAATGGGCGTCCCCGGAGGTCGAACGGGCACCCGCACCCGCGAGGAGGCCGTCGCGGTCGCCCGTGCGGTGGTCGCG
>JBIPLL010000127.1:0-6947 GCA_044368425.1 Beijerinckiaceae bacterium | reverse complement strand
GCCTTCATGACGCGCATCGAGGCGGCGCCACACCCGCAAGCGGTGATGGAGACGACGCAGCACTTCTTCGCCGATGTGCGGGTCACGACCCATGACGGGCGCGTGCTGGATGCCCATGTCGACATGCCGCTGGGGCGCGATGCGTCCCATCCGCTGCCGCCTGGCGCGCTCGAGACGAAATTCTTCGATTGCGCGCGGCTCGTCCTGAGGGACGAGGCCGCGCAGGCCATCGCGGAGGCCATGCTCCGCATCGAAACGGTGTCCGACATCCGGTCCATCGGCGCGACGATGCGGGAGGGGCTGACCGGCTCGCCCGCGCCTGTGCCGCACGTGCGGAGTGCGGGCGCCCCAAACAGGACAGCAGCAGAATGACGGGACAGGTCAAGATCGATCCGCTCAAGGGTGTTCAAGACGTGATCGTGGTGGGGGGCGGCAATGCCGCCCTGTGCGCGGCCCTCTCCGCGCATGAGAACGGCGCCCGCGTGCTGGTGCTGGAGGCGGCTCCCTTCGACGAGCGCGGCGGCAATTCACATTATACGGGCGGCGCCTTCCGCTTTGCCTATCGCGGCGTCGATGACCTGATCGCGGTGACGCCGTCGGTCGCCGAGGCCGATCTGCCGAATATCGATTTCGGCTCCTATTCCGAGGAACAGTTCCTCGACGACATGTTCGAGCTGACCGAATATCGCACCGATCCGGAATTGTGCGAGCTTCTGGTCCGCTCCAGTCTCGAAACGGCGAAGTGGATCTCCCGGCAGGGCGTGAAGCTCGAGCCGGGGCTTGGCCGCCAGGCCTACAAGGTCGACGGCAAGTTCAAGTTCTTCGGCGGGCTGGCTCTTCACATCTGGGGCGGCGGCGCCGAGCTTCTCAAGGCGCTCTATGCGACGGCCGAGAAGCGCGGCGTCCCGGTCGTGTTTGACACGCCGGTGCTTGATCTCCTGCACGAGGACGGCAGGGTCGTCGGCGTCGTGGCGCGCTCGAACGGCAAGCATATCGAGCTGCATGCGGGCGCGGTCATTCTCGCCTGCGGCGGGTTCGAGTCAAACCCCGAGATGCGCGCGCGCTATCTCGGGCCGGGCTGGGACGCGGCCAAGGTGCGCGGCACGCGCTTCAACATGGGCGACGGCCTGATGATGGCGCTCAAGCTTGGGGCGCAGCCGCATGGCAACTGGTCGGGCTGCCACTCCGTCGCCTGGGACATCAACGCGCCCGCTTACGGCGACCTGACGATCGGCGACCAGTTCCAGAAGCACAATTACCCCTATGGCGTCGTCGTGAATGCCAGGGGCGAGCGCTTCTTCGACGAGGGCGTCAATTTCCACAGCCATACCTATGCGAAGTATGGTGGCGAGATCATGAAGCAGCCGGGCATGTTCGCCTGGCAGGTCTTCGACGACAAGGTCACCCATCTCCTGCGCAGCGAATACCGCATCCGCCGCACCACGAAGGCGGAGGCGAACACGCTGGAAGAGCTGGCGCAGAAGCTGACGGGCGTCGACCCGGACGCCTTCCTGCGCACGATGGCGGCCTTCAACGCGGCCTGCCGGCAGGACACTCCGTTCAACCCGAACGTGCGCGACGGCAAGCGCACGGACGGCCTTGCCATCGACAAGACAAACTGGGCGCAGCCGCTCGATAAGGCTCCGTTCCACGCCTATCACGTGACCACGGGTGTCACCTTCACCTTCGGCGGCCTCAAGGTCACGTCGGACGCGGAGGTCGTGGATCGCTATGGCGGCACTGTTCCCGGCCTCTATGCGGCCGGCGAGATGGTGGGCGGGCTGTTCTACCAGAATTATGCGAGCGGGACGGGCCTCATGTCGGGAGCGACCTTCGGGCGCTTCGCCGGCGCCCATGCCGCCCGCTACGCCACCGGCGAGATGCGCCGGGCCGGCTGAGCCTTTCGCGCGAGCCCGGAGACAACCGGGCCGCGCCTTCATCGCTCCCGTGCGCGGGACCAGGGTCCGGGACAACCAAGAGGACGAGACATGATCGCAACTTTCCTGAAGCATACCGCGACGGCGCTCGGCGCCGCGCTCGCCCTGACGGCGGCCGCACAGGCGCAGGCACCCGACTTCGCGGGCAAGCGCATCACGATGATCATTCCCTATCAGGAAGGATCGGGCTCCACGATCCATGGCCGTCTCTTCGCCATGGCGCTGGAGAAGTCGCTGCCGGGCAATCCCACCATCGTCATCCGGAACATCGATGGCGGCGGCTCGGTGCGCGGCATCAACCAGTTCCACAAGGACGCCAAGCCCGACGGCCTGATGATCGGTGCGATCGCGACCGGCACGTTCTTCCAGTACATCCTGAAGGACAAGGCGGTCGCCTATCCGCTGCCCGACTTCAAGCCGTTCCTGACCTCGCCCTTCGGCCTGATCGCCTATGCGCGCACGGATCTGGGGCTGGGCAAGGATCCGGTCGAGAACATCCGCAAGCTCATCGCCAAGCCGCCCGTCTATGGCGGATCGGGTCCGACCTCGTCCGACCTGCCGGCGCTTGTCGCGTTCGACCTGCTCGGCATCCGGCAGAAGGGCGTCTATGGCCTCGCCAACGCTGAATCGCGCGCCGGGTTCGAGCGCGGCGAATTCACGCTGAAATACGACAATGCCGCTTCATGGGCGGAAGAGGTGAAGCCGCTGGTCGACAGTGGCCAGGCCACCGTGCTGTTTACCTTCGGCTTCGAGAATGCCGAGGGCAAGATCGTCCGCGATCCGATGCTGCCTGACGTGCCGACCTTCCTCGAAATGTACGAGAAGGTGCATGGCAAGCCGCTGACCGGCATCGGCTACGATGTCTGGAAGGCGCTGTTCAACGTCCGCGTCATGGGCTCCAAGATGCTCGTCCTGCCGGTCGGCACGCCCAAGGAGATCGTCGACGTCTACACGAGGGCGACGGAAGCTGCCCTGAAGTCCGACCTGTTGAAGACGCCGCAGGCCAATGCGGTTCTGGGAGCCTATCCCCAGAGCACCGGCGCTGCCTCGGAAGTCATCTTCAAGGGGGGCCTGAGCATGACAAGCACGCAGAAGGCCTGGCTGCGCGACTGGCTCAAGGAGCGCCACAACGTGACGGTCAACCTCGACTGAGGACGTCCCGACAGACATTACGGCGGGCGCATGCGTCCGCCGCCTTCATCTTCCCTCCGTGAAGACTGCCCGCCTCGTGCGGGCGCCTTTTCTCCGCGGCCAAAGCCGGTCGCCTCGACACGCCGACCTCCCGCCGCATCGCCGTTCGCCGCCCCGACTGACGGACCCGGCCCGCACGCGGCTTTCCGCGACTGGTTTACACCATGGATTTCTCCATCCTCTCCAATGCCATGCCGGCTCTTGTGCAGCTCCTGACGGGGCCGCACCTGCTCTTCCTCCTGATCGGAGTCGGGATCGGCATGATCGTTGGCATCCTGCCGGGGATCGGCGGGCTTGCCGGTATGGCGATGATCCTGCCCTTCATCTTCGGGATGGAGCCGGGCCATGCGCTGGCGATGATGGTCGGCCTGATGTCTGTCACCGCCACTTCCGACACATTCAGCTCCGTTCTCATCGGTGTTCCGGGCGGGGCGGGCACGGCCGCGACCGTGCTTGACGGCTTCCCGATGACCAAGCGCGGCGAGGGCGCGCGTGCGCTGTCGGCGGCCTTCGCGGCCTCGCTCGTCGGCGGTCTCATCGGGGCCTTCGTTCTGACCTTCGCCTTCGTGGCGGCGCGGCCGATCCTGCTCGCGGTCGGGTTCGGCGAGCAGCTCATGCTCGTGATCCTGGCCCTGACGCTGGTGGGCATGCTCACTGGCCGCAACGTGATGAAGGGCCTCGCCTCCTGCGCGCTCGGCCTGCTGATCGGCACGATCGGTTCGTCGCAGGCCACCGCCGAATATCGCTTCACCTTGGACACGCTCTATCTCTCGGACGGCGTTCCGCTCGTGATCGTGGCGCTTGGCGCTTTCGCGCTGCCCGAGATCATCGAGGTGATGCGCCAGCATTACGCGATCGCGCAGAAGGATCTTGTCGGCAATGGCTGGATCGCCGGCATCCGCGACGTGATCCGGCATTTCGGCCTCGTCGTGCGCTGCTCGATCCTGGGTGCGCTCACCGGCATCCTGCCGGGGCTGGGTGGGGGCGTCGTCGGCTGGATCTCCTATGCCCATACGGTGCAATCGTCGAAGGACCGCTCGCAATTCGGCAAGGGCGACGTGCGCGGCGTCATCGGGCCTGAATCGGCCAACAATGCCAAGGATGGCGCCGACCTTATTCCGACGCTCTTCTTCGGCATTCCGGGCTCTGGCACCATGGCTCTGTTCATGGGCGGGCTCGTCGTGATCGGCGTGACGCCGGGGCGCAATCTCGTCACCAACCAGACGGATCTCATCTATCTGATCATCTGGTCGCTGGCGCTTGCCAATGTGCTCGCCACCGCCATCAGCATGGTGCTGGCACGTCCCATCGCGGCGCTGACCGCGATCCGTTTCACGCTCATCGCCCCCTTCATCATCGTGATGATCTTCATGTCGGCCTATCAGGCCAAGGGCGACTGGGGCGACATCTTCGCGCTGTTCGTCGTGGGTGTCGTGGGCATCTACATGAAGCGCTTCGGCTGGTCGCGGGCCGCGCTGCTCATCGGCCTCGTTCTGTCGCAGCGACTGGAGGCCTCGCTCTACCGCACGGTGCAGATCTACGGGTTCGACATCTTCATGCGGCCCATCGCCATCGGCATCCTGATCCTCGCCGTGATCTCGATCTTCTTCGCCATCAAGACGCGGGTGCGGACATCGGCCGACGACATGGAACTGTCGGAGGCATCCCGGCACAATGTCCTGCCGCAGATGCTGTTTGCCGGCGGCCTGCTCGTCTTTGTCGCCGCCATGGCCATCGACGCCGCCTATCTCAAGTTCCTCGCCAAGGTCTTCCCGCTCTCGGTCGCGGCGATTGCGAGCGGGCTGCTTGCTGCCATCCTGATCGGCATGGCCCGGCGCAGCCATTCGCCCGGCCTGCTCTTCGACGCCGATGCCGAGATCGCGAGGAGCGATTCCGGGGCGCGCGGAACGCTCTTCCTCGTGCTGCTGCTGGCGGCCTTGCCGGCGCTGTCGGCCGTGATCGGCTTCATGTTCGCTGCGCCGCTCTACACCTATGTGTTCCTGCGGCGGATCGCGCAGGCCTCCGTGCCGCATGCGATCATCTCGGCCATCGGGCTCGCGGCCTTCCTGATGATGGTCCATGTCATCTTCCAGGCGGAATTCGCGGACGGGTTGCTGCAGGAATTCGTGCGGCTGCCGCCCCCCTTCGGTTGACGCATGACCATGCTGTTTCTCGACAACGAGGCCATCGAGCCCCTGATCGACCCCGCGCCCTTCATCGCCGCGCAGGATGCCGCCTACCGCGCCTTCGCGCAGGGCACTGGCGTCTGTCCGCCGCGCATCGACGTCCAGTCGGCCGAAGGGGAAGGCGGGCGTCATTTCCAGCTCGGCCTGTCGGCGGGCATTGGCGAAACCTATGCGGCCTTGCGGATCAAGGCCGACGTCGTCTTCGAGGAAATGATCGAGGGCCGTCGCCGCAAGAACAAGTTCTGCGGCAAGCCGGGCCAGTATTGCGGTCTTGTCCTGCTCTTCGACCGCCAGAGCGGGGCGCCGCTCGCGCTCATGCATGACGGGCTCATGCAGAAGATGCGCGTGGGGGCCGATTCGGCGCTGGGCGCGCTCTATCTGGCGCGCGAGAATTCCCGCGTCCTCGGCATCCTGGGGTCGGGCGGCATGGCGCGTGCGCATGTTGCGACGATCTGCGAGGTGCGGCCCATCGAGCGGCTCGTCGTCTTCAGCCCCAACCGCGCCAATCGCGAGCGTTTTGCGACCGACATGGCGGAGCGCCACGGGATCGAGGCCGTCGCCGTGGATTCGCCCGAGGCCGTGGCGGCGCAATCGGACATCCTGACGTCCTGTGCGAGCGCCGTCGGCCCCATGATCGCGGGCCGCTACCTGCGGCCGGGGCAGCATGTGACCTGCATCGGGGGCACGCTCGATGCGCAAGCCGACGCGATGATCGATGTGGCGCTGCGCTTCGGGCTGGCGCCGGCGCCGGCTGAAATCCCCGATGTGCAGGTCGAGGACGAGTGCCTGAGCTTCGTCGAGGGGCACGAAAAGTCGCAATCGGGCGGGACGCGGCGCTATGCGCGGGTGCCGGACGAGAAGCGCATCAGCTTCGCCGAACTGATCGCCGATCCGTCACGCGGGCGCAGCGATCCCCGGCAGATCACCTTCTCGGAGCGAGGCAACGTGCACGGCCTGCAGTTCAGCGCCGTGGCGGGTGTTCTTTACGAAGCGGCGCTTGCGGCACAGGCGGGTCGGCGGCTGTCGCCCGATCTCTTCCTCCAGTCGATCCGGAATTGACGCATGACGCGATCCATCCGCGTGCTGCTCGACAGCCATGACATCCTGGTTTCTCCCGGCGTCTATGACGGCTACAGCGCGCGGCTGGCGCAGGCGGCGGGCTTTCCGCTCGTCTCCTCGACCGGTGCGGGACTGGCAAATTCGCGCTGGGGTCTGCCGGATCTGGGCCTCGTCTCGCTGCGCGACAATCTCGAAGCCTGCCGCATGATCGCGCAAGCGGTCGACGTGCCCGTCTCGGCCGATGCGGAAGCAGGCTACGGCAATGCCGCGACCGTGCATCACGTCGTCAAGGAGTTCGAGGCGACGGGGGTGAGCGCCGTCAGCATCGAGGATCAGGTCCTGCCCAAGCGCTGCGGGCATCTTGCCGGCAAGGACGTGATCCCGCTGCCCGACATGGTCGCCAAGATCCGCGCGGCGGTCGCGGCGCGGCGTGATCCCTCCTTCATGATCATCGCCCGCACCGATGCCATCGCCGTCGAGGGCATCGAGGGCACGGTCGAGCGGGTCAGGGCCTATGAGGCTGCCGGTGCCGATGCGATCTTCCCCGACGCCGTGCGCGGGCGCGACGATATCG
>JBIPLL010000091.1:0-7955 GCA_044368425.1 Beijerinckiaceae bacterium | reverse complement strand
ATTCGTGGGGCGCTTCTTCGGCCCCCTGCGCGCCGTGGTGCCGCTGATCGCCGGCGTCTTCGGCATGAACTTCTTGCTGTTCCAGATGGTCAATATTTCGTCCGCGATGGTCTGGGCCTTCATGATGCTGGCGCCGGGAGCAGCGCTCGTGCGCCAGGTGATGGGCTGATCAGCGCTGGGGCTGGACGGCCGCCAGGCTCGCCGTATCGAGGAATTGCGTGTATTCGATGATCAGGCCGTCCGCGAGACGGAAGTGGTCGAACACGTCGAGTTCGGTGACCACGCCGGTCTGGGTTGCCTTCAGGCGAATCCAGCAGCGCACGGCGACTCCGTTTCCGTCGACCAGAATGTCCTCGATCATGAAGTCCAGAAACTCGAACATGCCGTCGACGGCGTCGATGGCGGATTGCACGCCATGGCGACCGACCCGCGTGCCGAAGAACGGCGATGCCGACGGGTTGCCGACGATGCGCATGCAGATATCCGGATGACATGCCGCAAGGACTGCTTCGAAGTCCTTGCGCAGCCGGGCCTCATAGATCGACCTGATATGCGCGACGAGATCAGCGCGGGTTTGAACTGTGCGTAGAGAACCTCGGATATTCGACAAAGCGGCGCACTCTTGCGGCGGGACATCTCCAATTGTCATTGAATAGAACCCATGTCGCAAGCGTCAGTTTCGTTAGATCAGGATGCGTTGCATGCATTGCTAGCAATTTGCATTTTTTGAACGTGAATTCCTCGTCCCGCATCGATCGGGAATCCGGCAATCGCGATACCGACTGCCCTCTCGCCTGCCGGACAATGCAATGTGGCGCCGCATCGCTGCGGCGCCACTTGCGCGAAGAAATCCGCAGGCCGATTGCTTCCGGCCCGCCTGCTTCGATCAGTTGCGCGTCTTGTCGACGAGGGCCTTGGCCTTGATCCATGGCATCATGGCGCGCAGCTTCTCGCCGACATCCTCGATCGGATGGGCGGCGTTGCGGGCGCGGGTGGCCTTGAACGAGGTCTGGTTGACCTTGTTCTCGAGCATCCAGTCGCGGGTGAACTTGCCGCTCTGGATGTCCTCGAGGACGCGCTTCATCTCCGCCTTCGTCGCCGGGGTGATGATGCGCGGGCCGGTGACGTACTCGCCATATTCGGCGGTGTTCGAGATCGAATAATTCATCGTCGCGATGCCGCCCTCATAGATGAGGTCGACGATGAGCTTCACCTCGTGCAAGCACTCGAAATAGGCCATTTCGGGCGCATAGCCCGCCTCGACCAGCGTTTCGAAGCCGGCCTTGATCAGCTCGACGAGGCCGCCGCACAGGACGACCTGCTCGCCGAACAGGTCGGTCTCGCATTCTTCCTTGAAGGTTGTCTCGATGATGCCGGCGCGACCGCCGCCATTGGCCGAGGCATAGGACAGGCCGAGATCATGGGCGTTGCCCGTCGCATCCTGGTGGATCGCGATCAGGGTCGGCACGCCGCCGCCGCGCAGATATTCCGAGCGGACCGTGTGGCCGGGGCCCTTCGGAGCCACCATCAGCACGTCGAGATCCTTGCGGGGCTCGATGAGATTGAAGTGGATGTTGAGGCCGTGCGCGAAGAGCAGCGCGGCGCCCTGCTTCATGTTGGCATGAAGGTCGTCGCGGTAGATGTCGGACTGAAGCTCGTCGGGCGTCAGCATCATCATGACGTCGGAAACCTTGGCGGCCTCCGACGGGGTCATGCAGGTGAAGCCGGCAGCCTCCGCCTTCTTGCGCGTGGCAGACCCTTCCTTGAGGGCGATGATCACGTTGGTGACGCCCGAATCCTTCAGGTTCTGGGCGTGGGCGTGGCCCTGCGAGCCGTAGCCGACGATGCAGACCTTCTTGCCCTTGATCAGATTGATGTCCGCATCGCGATCATAATACACGCGCATTTCTCGATCCTCACCTTCGTCCGGACGCGTCCGGTGTTCGTCCGGGCAGGCGCCCGGTGTTGCCCCGCGAGCGGATCACCCGCCCGGTTCGGTTCGTGTCCTGCGGAGAGCCGCAGGAGACATATTCTTTCGGCGCCATGCTCTAGAGCAGGACGCCGCCCATTGAAACGGAAAATCCGGCATCAGCCTCCACCAGTGGCCATGCGCTGGAGGAAGATCGCCCCCACCGTCAGCACAAAGCCGGCGATCCAGGCTTTGGATCGCATCTTCATGAACTCGTCCGCGGGTCCCGGCTGTTCCATCCGCCGCATCCGCATGATCATCGGCCAGGCGAGCAACCCGATGCCGATCGTGGCCATGATCATCGACAGAGAGTGCAGCGTCTCGGCATCCATCGTCGCACTCCTTCACGACTGGGCCGCCGCCGCGCCACCGCCCCAGACGGACAGGCCGAGCAGGAAGCCGAGATCGTAGAACCAGCCGGAATTCGGGAAAGCGTAAATGCGGATGTCGAGGAAGATGCCGCCCAAGAGCGACAGGGGCGCCATGAAGCCGTGCAGCAGGGCCCAGAAGAAGCCTGGCGCACCGCGCGTGTGAGCGAGATGCGGTTGCACCGCGCAAGCGGACAGCAGCCCCGCCACGGCGAGAAGCACGCCGAAGATCGCGACGCCCCTCACCACCGAAGAGGCGGGGCGTCTCACGCCGAAAGCCCTTCCGGGCCGCGGTTCATCGCGGCGATGCCGGTCCGGGCGACCTCGACGAGACCGACAGCGGTCATCATCCGCACGAAGCGCTCGACCTCGTCGGTCGTGCCCGTCAGCTCGAAGATGAACGAGGTCAGCGTCGCGTCCAGCGTCCGGGCGCCGAAGGCAGAGGCCAGGCGCAGGGCCTCGACACGCTGCTCACCCTTGCCGACGACCTTGACCAAAGCAAGCTCACGCTCGACCGCCTCGCCGGAGGCCGTCAGGTCGACGACCTTGTGGACGACAACCAGTCGGCCAAGCTGGGCCTTGATCTGCTCGATGACGGAGGCAGTGCCCGCCGTCACGATGGTGATGCGCGAGAGATGCCCCTCGTGCTCCGTCTCGGAGACCGTCAGGCTCTCGATGTTGTAACCGCGTCCCGAAAACAGGCCGGCAATTCGTGCCAGCACGCCCGGTTCGTTGTCCACGAGCACCGCAAAAGTATGGCGGCCCACGTTCTGGTTGCCGATGGCGTCAGGATAATGTGAGGGCATCTTGGCGTGCGCATTCATGGCTGGAGCTCGGATGACTTCCGGTAAACCGCAACGGGCGGCTCGTCCACCTCGTCGTGATCCAGGATATCGGTTTCAAGGAGAGCCGCCTCGCGCCAGGCGCGGAAGGCGGGGTGGGACAGGATCGCCTTGGCATAGGCGGCACTGACAGGGTCCAGCTCGATGCCATAGGTGTCGAGCCGGGTGACCATCGGCGCATACATCGCGTCAGCCGCGCTGAAGGCGCCGTAGAGATAGGGGCCGCTCGCGAGCTGGCCGAAACGCTCACGGGCCTCCCGGAAGATCGCCGTGACGCGCGCGACATCGCGGGCGACGCCCTCGCCCCGGTCGCGCGGAGCATAGGACTTGCCGAGATTCATCGGACAGGCCGCGCGGATCGACTGGAAACCCGCATGCATCTCGGCCGCGACCGAGCGGGCATGGGCACGCGCCTTGCGATCCCGGGGCCAGACCGCCATATCGGGAAACTTCTCGGCCATGTGGTCGAGGATCGCAATGCTCTCCCAAACCACACATTCGCCGTCGATCAGGCAGGGCACCTTGCCGTTGCCGTTGGGCGCAGCGGCCAGGATGCTCTGCTTCGTGTCGGGCTTGTCCAGCCAGATCTGGACCTCCTCGAAAGGCAGGTCGAAGGCCTTGAGCAGGATCCAGGGGCGCAACGACCAGGACGAGTAAAGTTTGTTGCCAATCAGCAGCTTCATATGACGCCTTTCAGCCGCGGCAGAGCGGCGGGCATGGGACAGGCCACGGATTGCCGGTTGTCGTCCGGGATGGTTTCCGCAAGGGCATAATCGACGGCGGCAGCGGCGTGCAGGTGGGTTGTGTCGAGGATCGGGACATCCGCATCGCCCGGGCGAACGAGCATGCCGATCTCGGTGCAGCCGAGAACGACGCTGTCGCAGCCTTGCGCAACCGCGCGCGCCATGATGGGCCTGAGGATCTCGCGCGAGGCATCGAGAACGAGCCCCCTGCAAAGTTCGTCAGCGATGATGCGGTGCACCTCTCTGCCGTCGGCGCGATCGGGGATGACGACCGCCGTATCGGCCTGTGCCGCCAGCCGGTCGCGACAGAAGCCCTGCTCCATCGTGTAGCTCGTTCCGAGCAGCAGCGGCCGGCGAAGGCCCTGCCTGCGCAGTTCTGCGGCCGCGACATCGGCGATGTGCAGGAATGGCACGCGGGTTGCGCGCGTGATCTGGTCGGCAACCTTGTGCATCGTGTTCGTGCACAGGACGATGCAGTCCGCCCCTGCCCGCTCGAGGCCAAGGGCGGCATCTGCCAGGGTCTGGCCGGCCGTCGCCCAATCGCCGCGCGCCTCAAGGTCGGCAATCGGCCCGAAGTCCAGCGAATGGAGCAGGATCTCGGCGGAATAGAACCCTCCCCGGCGCTCGCGCGCCAGGGAATTGATGAGCCGGTAATAGACCGCGGTCGATTCCCAGCACATGCCGCCGATCATGCCGATGGGGCGCATCTCAGCTTGCCTTCGGGCTCTGGCCACGTTCGTGCCGCATCGCGGCGCATGAAGAGACGGGCGGAAGCTCAGACGAGCTCCTTGCCCCTTGCATCGATGATCGAGCCTGTATCGCCTTCGAAGTCGGGCAGGATCATCTCGTTATGCGCCTTGCCCGACGGGATCATCGGGAAGCAGTTCTCTTCCTTGCTGACGAGGCAGTCGAAGATCACCGGGCCCGGATAGGCGATCATCTCGCGGATTGCATCGTCGAGATCGGCGGGGTTGGCGCAGCGGATGCCCTTGGCGTGATAGGCTTCGGCCAGCTTCACGAAATCGGGCAGCGCCTCCGAATAGCTCTCGGAATAACGCCCGCCATGCAGCAGTTCCTGCCACTGGCGCACCATGCCCATATATTCGTTGTTCAGGATGAAGATCTTGACGGGCAGGCGATACTGGGCGGCGGTGGACATTTCCTGCATGTTCATCAGGATCGAGGCTTCCCCCGCAATGTCGATGACGAGCGCCTTGGGATGGGCGAGCTGCACGCCAATCGCGGCGGGCAGGCCGTAGCCCATGGTGCCGAGCCCGCCCGACGTCATCCAGCGGTTCGGCTCCTGGAAGTGGAAATGCTGGGCCGCCCACATCTGGTGCTGGCCGACCTCGGTCGTCACGTAAACGTCCCTGTCCTTCGTCAGCTCATAAAGGCGCTGGACCGCATGCTGCGGCTTGATCACCTCGCTGGAATTGCGGAACGACAGCGAACGGCGGGCCCGCCAGCCCTCGATCTCGCCCCACCAGCTTTTGATAGCCGGCTTGTCGACCTGCGGCGCCATGGAGCGCCACAGGCGCACCATGTCCTCCAGCACGTGAGCGCAATCGCCGACGATGCCGATCTCGGTCTTGACGTTCTTGTTGATGGAGGACGGGTCGATATCGACGTGGATCTTGCGCGAACCGGGCGAGAACGCGTCGAGGCGGCCGGTGATGCGGTCGTCGAAGCGTGCGCCGATATTGATCATGACATCGCAGTCATGCATCGCGAGATTGGCCTCGTAGGTGCCGTGCATGCCGAGCATGCCCAGCCATTGCGGATCGGCGGCCGGATAGGCGCCGAGCCCCATCAGGGTCGAGGTGATGGGGAAGCCCGTCAGCTTGACGAGCTCGCGCAGCAGCGTGGACGCTTGCGGCCCGGCATTGATGACGCCGCCGCCGGTATAGAAGACCGGGCGCTTGGCCGAGGCCATCAGCTCCACGGCCGCCTTGATCTTGCTCAGGTCGCCCTTCAGCTGCGGCCGGTAGGCCCGGTGCTCGTTGGAGACGGGGCGCGAATATTCGCCCCTGGCGAACTGGATATCCTTCGGGATGTCGACGACCACGGGGCCGGGACGGCCCGACCGGGCGATATGGAAGGCCTCGTGCAGGATGCGCGGCAGGTCGCGGATGCTCTTCACGAGGTAATTATGCTTCGTGCAATGACGCGTGATGCCGACCGTGTCGCATTCCTGGAAGGCGTCCGAGCCGATCAGGTGGGTGGGGACCTGGCCCGTGATGCAGACGACCGGGATCGAGTCCATCAGGGCGTCGGTGAGGCCCGTCACCGCGTTGGTGGCGCCCGGACCCGACGTCACGAGGACGACGCCGACCTTGCCGGAGGAGCGCGCATAGCCTTCGGCCGAATGGACCGCGCCCTGCTCGTGCCGCACGAGAATGTGCTTCACTTTTTCCTGCTGGAACAGGGCGTCGTAGATCGGCAGCACGGCCCCGCCGGGATAGCCGAACAGATGCTCCACGCCCTGATCCTGAAAGGCGCGAACGACCATCTCGGCCCCGGTCATGATCTCGCTCATCGTCGTCTCCTGGGTCTCGACCCGTCTGTGTCTCGTGCCGTTGCCGGACCTTGCCGCAGCGGCATGTTCTGGATTTTGGGCAACAAAAAAGGGCCCCGAGGGACCCTTGTGCGCCACCGTTCGGACCGCAGGTCAGACCTGCTCCGGCGATGGCGCTCCGCTTACGAGAATGATCGTGCGCACGCACGCTCTCCTGATATCTAAAGTTGCGCGACGCTAGCGAAGCGCCCCTCCCCCGTCAAGCTGGAATCCACAACCCGGCAGACAGTTTCATCGGCTGCCCGCCGGCTTGACCGGCCCCGCCCGCAGGCCCACCACTGGCGCTCATGAGCGAGGATCGCATGACCGAGACAAAGCCAGTTCAACCGCCGGCTCCACCTCTCCCCATGCTGCCGACCCGGCGCGTCAATGCCCGCGCCCTGCATGTGGGCGAGCGCATCGATGTGGCGGGGCTCGAGCGCAGCGACATGATCTCGGCGGCTCCCCTCGCCTTCCGCACCGGGGAAGCGGGCTTCGTCGCGATCTTCCGCTATGGCGTGGTGGTCCTGATCGGGCTGTCCCCGCTGGAGGAGGACGAGGTGCTGCGCGGGCTGGCGCCGCGGGTTTCCGGCGCCACGACGAGCCGTGACGAAGAGACGATCGTCGTCGAGCTTGCGTCCGAGCGCGAGGAGCAGGTGCCGCCGGGCGGCCCGGTCTATCTGCGGAAGGTGACGCCGGAACACCTGCTGATCATTGCGGACGCGCTTGCCAAAAGCACGGCTCTCGCCCGCGACGAACGCGAGGTGACGCGCGTTTTCGATGTCGTCGAGCCGGTCTCGCGCGAGCTGGCGGGCAAGGGCCGCACGCCGTCCCGCCGCAAGCAGATCCTCCAGACCGTCGGTCAGTGTCTTCTTGTCCAGCAGCGCCTGTCGGGGCGGGTCGCCGCAGAGGACAAGCCCGACGTGCTATGGGACAGGCCGGATCTGGAGCGCCTCCATGCCCGCCTGCAGGACGAGTTCGAACTGCGCGAGCGGGCCGAGGCCCTGCATCGCAAGCTCGACGTGCTCAATGCGACAGCCACCGCGCTGACCGACCTCATCGATACGCGCCGGTCGCTGCGCCTCGAGGCGACGATCGTGCTGCTGATCGTCTTCGAGATCTTCATCACCTTCTACCAGATGTGGGCCGGCACCGGGGGGCACTAGGCCGGCGCCAGCAGGCGCTCGAGCTCCCGGCGGGCGACATCGTGTGCCTGGTCCGGCGCGACGGGAATCCAGTCGGGCATCTGGTGGCGGAACCACGTCATCTGCCTCTTGGCATAACGGCGCGTATCGCCCTGCCCGATGCGGATGGCGTCCGCCAGCGACAACTCACCGCGCAGATGCGCCATCAGCGACGGCACCCCATGGGCGCGCATGGCGGGCAACATCGGATCGAGATTGCGGGCCATCAGCGCCCCGACCTCATCGGACGCGCCCGACGCCATCATCGCCTCGAAACGCGCATCGATGCGGGCGC
>JBIPLL010000090.1:0-8014 GCA_044368425.1 Beijerinckiaceae bacterium | reverse complement strand
GGACCTGTCGGTCGGGCTGCAGCAGCGGGTCGAGATCCTGAAGGCGCTCTATCGCGGCGCCGACATCCTGATCCTCGACGAGCCGACCGCCGTGCTCACGCCGGCGGAGGCCGATGCGCTGTTCGCGCTGCTGCGGGCGCTGCGCGAACAGGGCAAGACCGTGATCCTGATCACGCACAAGCTGCGCGAGATCATGGATGTCACGGACCGCGTCAGCGTGATGCGGCGCGGCGAAATGGTCGGAACGGTCGAGACGGCCACAACCTCGCCCTCCGAACTCGCCGAGATGATGGTTGGACGGCGCGTCCTGCTTCGCGTGGAGAAGCAGGAGCGAGAGCCGGGCGCGGCCCTGCTGGAGGCCGTCGGGCTGACGCTCGTCGACGGGCGTGGCGTGACGCGGCTCTCCGATGTCTCCCTGACGCTGCATGCGGGCGAGATCGTCGGGATCGCGGGCGTCGCGGGCAATGGGCAGAGCGAATTGCTCGACATCCTGGCCGGACTGACCCATCCGACCCGTGGCGTGATCCGCCTCAACGGACAGATCCTCAACGCCGTCGACCGCGACCCGCGCCGGCTGCGCGCAGCGGGCCTGATGCATGTGCCGGAGGACCGGCAGCGGATGGGGCTCGTGACCGCCTTTCCGGCATATGAAAGCGCGGCACTCGGCTTCATCAACGAGACGCGCTATGGCGGCGCGCTGCTTTCCCCCGCAGCCATGGCGGGCGATCTGGCGGGCAAGATGGAGGATTACGACATCCGGCCGCGCGATCCCTGGCTCAAGACGGCCAAGTTCTCGGGTGGCAACCAGCAAAAGATCGTGCTGGCGCGCGAGATGGAGCGCGCACCAAAGGTGCTGCTCGTCGGCCAGCCGACACGCGGGGTCGATATCGGCGCGATCGAGTTCATCCACCGCCGCCTGATCGCGATGCGCGATGCGGGCTGTGCGATCCTGCTCGTCTCGGTCGAGCTCGAGGAGATCCTGTCGCTGTCGGACCGGGTGCTTGCCATGTGCGGCGGGCGGATCACGGGCGAAAGGCGAACGGCCGACACCAATGAGCGCGAGCTTGGGCTGCTCATGGCGGGCGTGACTGACGAGACCGCCGCCACAGGACATGCCGCATGAGCGCGCCCATCGAATTGCCGCGATGGGCGGATGTCGCGCTCGTGCCGGCGGTGAGCGTCGCGGCTGCCTTTCTCGTGGCGGGCCTCGTCGTCATCGGCATCGGCGAGGATCCGCTCAATGCCACGCGCTGGCTGATCAAGGGAGCGCTCGGCTCGGGCGAAGGCATCGGCTTCACGCTCTATTACACCACGAACTTCATCTTCACGGGGCTTGCGGTCGCAATCGCCTTCCATGCCGGGCTGTTCAATATCGGCGGCGAAGGCCAGGCGACGATGGCGGGGCTCGGCGCGGCGCTTGCCTGCCTCAGCCTGCCCGGACTCCCCGCTCCGCTCCTGATTCCTGTCGGGATCGCGGCAGCCTGCGCCTTCGGGGCGGCCTGGGCCTTCGTGCCGGGCTATCTGCAGGCGACGCGTGGCAGTCACGTCGTCATCACGACGATCATGTTCAACTTCATCGCCTCGACGCTGATCGTCTATCTGCTCGTCAACGTGATGGGCAAACCCGGCTCCATGGCGCCGGAAACGCCGCATTTTCCGGACGCCGCGAAGATCCCCTATCTTCATGAGGTCGCGGGCGGGCTCGGCCTGACGATGGCGACCTCGCCGCTCAACCTGTCCTTCGTGCTGGCGCTTGTGGCCTGTGTCGGTGTCTGGGCGCTGATCTACCGGTCGCGGCTGGGCCATGCGATCCGCACGGTCGGGGCCAATCCGACGGCCGCCCATTATGCCGGCATCTCGCCTGCGCGCATCACGATGGTCGCGATGGCCCTGTCGGGGGCGCTCGCGGCCGGGCTTGCGGTGAACGAGATCATGGGGGTGCAGGGGCGGCTCACGCTCGAATTCACCGCAGGCTACGGCTTTGTCGGGATTGCGGTGGCCTTGATGGGGCGTTCGCATCCGGTGGGGGTCGTGCTCGCCTCGCTGCTCTTCGGCGTGCTCTATCAGGGCGGGGCGGAACTTGCCTTCGAGACGCCCACGATCACGCGCGACATGGTCGTCGTGATCGGCGGAGTGCTGATCCTGTTCGCCGGTGCGCTGGACGGGCTGTTCCGGCGTCTGGTCTCGCTGGGCTTGCACGCCGTCGCGCCCCGGCGCGATGTGCAGGCGGGAGGGCCGGTCGCATGAGCCCCGATATCCTGCAATCTCTGGCGGTTGTCGCCGATTCCGGGCTGCGGCTGTCGGTTCCGCTGCTCTGCGCCTGCCTTGCGGGGTTGTGGTCGGAGCGGGCGGGCGTCGTCGATATCGGGCTCGAGGGCAAGATGCTGATCGCGGCCTTTGCGGCGGCGGCGGCCGCCCATGCCACAGGCTCGGCGTGGCAGGGGCTTGCCGCCGGCATCATGGCCTCGGTGCTGCTGTCGCTCGTCCACGGTTTCGCGTCCATCAGCCAGCGCGGCAACCAGATCGTCTCGGGTGTCGCCATCAACATGCTGGCGGCGGGGCTGACCGCCATTGTCGGCAATGCCTGGTACCAGCAGGGCGGGCGCACGCCACCGCTCGAGGGTGCGGCGCGCTTCCCCGATCTCGCGCTGCCGGGCGCCGATCTCGTCGTGCATCTGCCCGTTGTCGGGCCGCTGCTGGAAGAGGTCGTGTCGGGCCATGCCGCGCCCGTCTATCTGGCGCTGGCCGCCGTGCCGCTGACCTGGTTCGTGCTGGGCCATACGCGCTTCGGCCTGCGGCTGCGGGCGGTGGGCGAGAACCCGGCCGCCGTCGATACGGCCGGCATCTCGGTCGCGGGCCTGCGTTATGTGGCGGTCGTGCTTGCCGGCGTGCTCTGCGGGCTTGGCGGCACCTACCTGTCCGTGTCGCAGGCCGCCGGTTTCCTGCCGATGATGACGGCGGGCAAGGGCTTCATCGCGCTGGCCGCGCTCATCTTCGCGAAGTGGCGGGCGTGGCCCGCGCTGTTCGCCTGCCTTCTGTTCGGCGTGCTTGATGCCGCCGCAATCCGGCTGCAAGGCGTGCCTCTGCCGGGTATCGGGCAGGTGCCGGTGCAGTTCATGCAGGCGCTTCCCTATGTCATGACGGTCGTGTTGCTCGCGGGCTTCATCGGCAGGGCGGTGCCGCCGCGCGCCTCCGGCCTGCCCTATGTGAAGGAGCGGTGATGGATCTCGACTCCCTGTTTCAGGCGGCACGCGCGGCGCAGGCACGGGCGCATGCGCCCTATTCGCGCTTCCGCGTCGGCGCAGCGCTTCGCGACGAGCACGGGCGCATCCATGCCGGATGCAATGTCGAGAACGCCGCCTATCCGCAGGGCGCCTGCGCCGAGACGGGCGCGATCTCGGCCATGGTGCTGGCTGGCGGGACACGCATCGCGCAGATCGTGGTGATCGGCGACGGCGAGGGCCTGTGCACGCCCTGCGGCGGCTGCCGGCAGCGCCTGCGCGAATTCGGGCGGCCGGACCTGGCGATCCATATTGCCGGGCCGCAGGGCATCCGCGCGAGCTTCACGCTGGACCAGCTGCTTCCCCATTCCTTTGGACCGGACCATCTGGAGGGGGTGCGATGAGCCTCGCCGACGAAGAGGGCATCGGCCCGGCGCTCGGCGCGCTGCGGGCAGCGGGCTTCGGCAGCGAGGGGCCACCGGTCTGCGCGCTGGTGCTCGGCACCGGGCTGGGCGGGCTCGCGGACGAGCTGTCCGCCGCACGGCGCATCGCCTATGCCGACATACCCGGCTTTCCGGCGAGCGGCGTGTCGGGCCATGCCAGCACACTGGCCGAGGGGCTGATGGGCGGTCGGCGCGTGCTGATCTTCCAGGGCCGTGCGCATTATTACGAGCACGGCCGAGCGGATGTGATGCGCCTGCCACTCGCGGTGGCGCGTGCGCTGGGCGTGACGCGGCTGGTGCTGACCAATGCGGCAGGCTCCTGCCGGACCGACATTCGTCCGGGCGCGATTGCGCTGATCGAGGATCACATCAATTATTCGGGCATGAACCCGCTGATCGGGGATCAGGGCGAGGGCCGTTTCGTGCCGATGACGGACGCCTATGATTCAGGCCTGCGCGCGGCGCTGATCGAGGCCGCGCGCATTGAGCAGGTGGCACTGGCACGCGGCGTCTATATGTGGTTCTCGGGTCCGAGCTTCGAGACGCCGGCGGAGGTCCGCATGGCGGCGCGGCTGGGGGCCGATCTCGTCGGCATGTCGACCGTGCCGGAGGTGATCCTCGCACGTCGGCTGGGCCTGAGGGTTGCGGCCCTGTCGGCGGTGACCAATCTCGGAGCCGGCATCGAGGGGGCAAGTCCCTCGCATGGCGAGACGAAGGAAATGGCGCTCGTGGCCGCAGGCGGCCTGAAGCGCGTGATCCGCGCCTTCGTGGCGCAAATCGGGGAGAACGGCCATGGCTGAGGCCGCGCTGCCGCAGGACGACCGGGAGCTGGCGCGCCTCGCGCTGTCGCTCATCGACCTCACGGACTTGTCGGACACCTGCTCGGAAACACAGGTGCAGGCACTGTGCACCGATGCGATGGCGGGCCCGGTGCCCGCCGCCGCGGTCTGCGTCTGGCCGCAATATGTCTCGCTCGCGAAGCGGCTTGCGGGCCGCTCGGGCGTGAAGGTTGCAACCGTCGCGAATTTCCCGGGCGGCGGCAGCAATACCAACCGCATCGTCGACGAGGTGCGCGAGGCGCTGCATGACGGGGCCGACGAGATCGACCTCGTCCTGCCCTGGCGCTCACTCGTCGCGGGCGACGAGGATCTCGCGCGCGAGATGGTCGAGGCGGTGCGCGGGGTCATCGATCCGCCCGGCCTGCTCAAGGTCATCCTGGAGACAGGCGCCCTGCCCGACCAGGCCATGGTGGCGCGCGCGGCGCGCCTTGCCATCGCTGCCGGGGCCGATTTCATCAAGACGTCCCAGGCCGTCGAGACCATGATCGGCATCATTCGCGCCAGCGGCCGGCCGGTCGGCCTCAAGCCGTCGGGGGGGCTGCGCACGCTCGACGATGCGAAGCTCTATCTCGGCCTCGTGGCGCGCGAGCTTGGGCCGGACTGGCTGACGCCGGCACGGTTCCGCTTCGGAGCCAGCGGGTTGCGCAAGGCGCTTCTCGACGCGCTCAACGGGCAGGCGGCGGCACCCACGACAGGAACCTATTGATGCTCCCGCAGGAAATCATCCGCATCAAGCGCGACGGCGGGCGGCTCGATGCATCGGACATCGCCGCCTTCATCGGCGGGCTGACGGACGGGCGCGTGACGCGCGAGCAGGCGGCCGCCTTTGCCATGGCCGTCTTCTTTCGCGGCATGGAACGCGCGGAATGCGTGGCGCTGACACAGGCCATGCGCGATTCCGGCAGCGTGCTGCGCTGGGACTTGCCGGGCCCCGCGCTCGACAAGCACTCGACGGGCGGCGTCGGCGACACGGTCTCGCTGATGCTGGCGCCGGCGGTGGCGGCCTGCGGCGGTTATGTGCCGATGATTTCCGGTCGTGGGCTTGGACATACGGGCGGGACGCTCGACAAGCTCGATTCCATCCCCGGCTATGCAAGCCAGCCCGATCTCGGCCTGTTCAGGCGCGTAACGCGCGAGGCCGGCTGCGCGGTCATCGGCCAGACGGCCGATCTGGCGCCCGCCGACAAGCTGCTCTATGCGATCCGCGACGTCACGGCGACGGTCGAGTCGATCCCGCTGATCACGGCCTCCATCCTGTCCAAGAAACTCGCGGCGGGGCTCGACGGGCTCGCCATGGACGTCAAGACGGGGTCTGGCGCCTTCATGGCGACACGCGAGGGCTCACGCGACCTGGCGGCAAGCCTTGCGGGCGTCGCGACCGGCGCAGGCCTGCCGACAACGGCCCTGATTACCGACATGGATGCCCCCCTCGCCGATGTCGCCGGCAACGGGCTCGAGGTCGCCTATGCCCTCGACTATCTGGCAGGGCGGCGGCGCGAGGCGCGGATGCACGAGATCGTGCTGGCGCTGGGCGCGGAGATGCTGGTCACTGGGGGGCTTGCCGGCACCGTGGATGAGGGCCGCGTGCGGATCGAGGCGGCAATCGCGAGCGGCGCGGCGGCAGAGCGTTTTGCGCTCATGGTGCGCCTGCTGGGGGGGCCAGCCGACCTCATGGAGCGGCCAGACGCCCATCTTCCTGCTGCTCCGCATGTCGTGCCGGTCCATGCGGCGCAGGGCGGATATGTCACCGCGATTGCGACCCGGGAGATCGGCCTTGCCGTCGTGGAACTCGGCGGCGGGCGGGCGCGGGCCTCCGACACCATCGATCCCGCGGTCGGGCTGACGGAGCTTGCCGGCATCGGCGACGAGGCCGGACCGAACCGTCCGCTTGCTCTGGTTCACGCCCGTACACCAGAGACCGCGCAGCGCGCGGCCGAGCGCCTGCGCGCCGCCTATCGCCTGAGTTCGACGCGGAACGAGCCCGGCCCCGTCATTCTGGAGCGCATCACCGCATGACCCTGCTTGTCGCCATCACCGCGTGGGAGGTCCAGCCCTGGATCGACCGGTTTCAGGCCCTGCTGCCGGACCGCAAGGTCGTGGCGCTGGGCGAGCCCTTCGACCGACGCGAGGTGCATTATGTCGCGGCCTGGAAACATCCGCCGGGCTCGCTGGCGGGCCTGCCCAATCTCGCCGCGATCTTCTCGCTGGGTGCAGGGGTCGATCACCTCATCAATGACGAGCGCCTGCCCGACGCTCCGATCATCCGCATCATCGACACCGATCTCACCAAGCGCATGAGCGAATATGTCGTGATGCATTGCCTGATGCAGTTGCGGCAGCATCGGCTCTACGACCAGCAGCAGCGCGAGAGCGTCTGGTTCGACGACCGCTTCCAGCCGGCAGCGGGCGACGTGCGCGTCGGTGTGATGGGAATGGGCGTGCTCGGCCAGGATGCGGCGCACAAGCTGCAGGTCATGGGCTTCGACGTCGCTGGGTGGAGCCGCTCCAGCAAGGACATTCCGGGCCTCGCCACTTTCGCGGGCGAGGCGGAGCTTCCGGCCTTCCTCGCGCGCACCGATATCCTCGTCAGCCTGTTGCCGCTGACCGGCGAGACGCGGGGCATCCTGAATGCCTCGCTCTTTGCCAGGCTCGCACGCGACGGGCGCATCGGCGGGCCGGTCCTGATCAATGCGGGGCGCGGTGGCTCGCAGGTCGAGAGCGATATTGTCGCCGCGCTCGATTCGGGCCTGCTGTCGGCCGCCGTGCTCGACGTGTTCGAGACGGAGCCGCTGCCGGTGGAATCGCCGCTCTGGACACATCCGCACGTGACAGTGACGCCGCACAATGCATCGATGAGCGCGCCGGAAACCGTCGCCGCCTTCGTCGTGGCGCAGATCCGGGCACTGGAAGAGGACCGCGTTCCAGAAGGGCTCGTCGACCGCGCGACGGGCTACTGAACCGGTCGTCGCAGGCCGCTGACCTGCGTGCCGCGCGCTGCGATCCGGTCGCGCGCCTGCGCGAACGGCTCGCGCAGCACGCGCATCACGTGGCCGCTCGCGTGAATGATCGTGCCGGGATCGGTAAAGATGGCGACATGGCCCGGCCAGAAGACGAGATCGCCGCGCATCGGCGTCTCGCCAGATGCCAGCGCCCGCCCGAAAGACGCCGCCTGCATGTCGCTGTCGCGCGGGGCGGGCGTGCCGGCCATGGCGTGGGCCAGCTGGACAAGCCCCGAACAATCGATGCCGCGCGGCGTGCGGCCGCCCCAGAGATAGGGCACGCCAAGCAGTTCCTCAGCCACGGCCACCGGATCGGCGCGCGCCTCGGCAAGCGGGGCCAGATGAGCGGCAAAGACGCAGCCGCCTGACGCCAGCCGCGCGAAATCGCCGTCGAGGCCGGCGACCGCGACCCGCGCCCCCATGGGCAGGACGGCCAACGGCTGCGCCTTGATGCTCGCGCCTGGATAGACAAAGGACGCAAGCGGCGACACGCGATGGGTCGGGGCTGCAGC
>JBIPLL010000089.1:0-8017 GCA_044368425.1 Beijerinckiaceae bacterium | reverse complement strand
GACGATCCCCAACAGCCCGGCGCCGTTCACCGGCAATGTCGGCGCCATCACCTCGATGACCATCGTCGATCCGCTGACAATCGAGTTCAAGACAAAGGCTCCGACGCCCGATTTCATCGATCAGGTCGGCCTCGTCTATATCGTCCGCAAGGCAGTCGCCGAGGGCAAGGCCATCGAGGCTTTCAACAGCGGCGCGGCCGCGATCGGAACGGGGCCCTACAAGGTCGGCAAATGGACGCCGGGCGACCAGCTCACGCTCACGCGCCACGACGGCTATTGGGGCCCGAAGCCCGAATACGAGAATGTCGCGATCCGTTTCATCGCCAATGACGCGGCCCGTGTCGCGGCCCTTCGCTCCGGGGCCGTCGATCTCATCGACGCCGTGCCGCCCGGCGACCTCAAGACGTTGGGGGCGCTCCCCAATATCCGCCTGTCCTCAATTGCCTCGGCGCGCGTCATCTATCTGGCCCTCGATGCCAGCCGGAACGAGAGCCCCTTCATCGTCGGGGCGGACGGCAAGCCGCTCAATCCCAATCCGCTCAAGGACGTGCGCGTCCGGCAGGCCCTGTCGAAGCTCGTCAACCGTCAGCTCATCGTCGATCGCCTGCTCGACGGCGCAGGCGTGGCGGCGGGCCAGATCGTGCCCGAGGGGCTCGGCGGCCACGACCCCGCATTGAAGCCCACTGCGCCCGATCCGGCTGGCGCGAAGAAGCTTCTGGCGGAAGCCGGCTTCCCGCAGGGCTTCGGCATCACGATCCACACATCCAACGACCGTTTCGCGGGCGATGCCGAGAGCGCGCAGGCGATCGGCCAGATGTTCGCGCAGGGCGGCCTCAAGGTGAATGGCGTCGTCGCGCAGCCCTACAACGTCTATGTCTCGGCAGCGGGACGCCAGACCTTCAGTGCCTTCATCTTCTCGCTGGGCAATACGACGCCGACGGCGGCCACGGGGCTGCGCAACCTGCTGATGACGCCCGACCGGGAGGCTGGCACGGGATCATTCAACCGGACGCGCTACTCCAACCCCGCATTCGACGCGAAGATGAAAGAGGCCACCACCCAGTTCGATCCTGCCCGTCGCAACGCCCTGCTGCAGGAGGCAACCCGCATATGTGGCCAACAAGGGCGAGGACCTGATGGCGACGCTGGCGGGAGTGGCGAAATGACGGCGACGAGCCGCGCCGCCTCCCCGGAGGCGGCGACCTCGGCGGCTTCGCCATCCGATGTCGTCGTGCTCAGGGACGTCATGGTCCCCATGCGCGACGGCGTGCGCCTCGCCACCGACATCTATCTCCCGGCCCGCGAGGGCCGGGCGCTGCCCGGGCCATTTCCGGTGATCATGGAGCGCACGCCCTATGGCAAGGCCCAGCGCTCGCGCTCGGAGATCGAGCCGGGCATGGCGCGTCCCATGACACGGGCGGACGTTGCGAGCCATTTTGTGCGCGACGGTTTCGCGGTGATCTATCAGGATTGCCGCGGCCGCTACGGCTCAGAAGGCGAGTTCACCAAATATCTGTCCGAAGGCCCGGACGGCTATGATACCTGCGCCTGGATCGTCGGGCAGGACTGGTGCGACGGTCGCATCGGCACGATGGGCCTGTCCTATGCCGCCCATACGCAGGTCGCGCTGGCCTGCCTCAATCCGCCGGGCCTTGCCTGCATGGTCCTCGACTCGGGCGGCTTCTCCAGTGCCTTCCGAACCGGCATCCGGCAGGGTGGTGCCTTCGAGCTGAAACAGCTCACCTGGGCCTACAATAACGCGAAGGAAAGCCCGCAGGCCAAGGCCGATCCGCTCGTGCTCAGGGCACTCGAGGCCGAGGATCTGCACGCATGGTTTCGCGTCCTGCCATGGTCGGAGGGCCGTTCGCCCTTGCGTGCCGTGCCCGAATACGAAGCCTATCTCCTGGAGCAATGGCGTCAGGGCACGTTCGGCCCGTTCTGGATGAAGAACGGTATCTATGCGGCCGGCTCCTATGACACGTTTCCGGACGTGCCGGTTGCGCTGATGTCGAGCTGGTACGACGCCTATGTCAGCACCACCTTCGACAATTTCGCGGGCCTGTCGCGAAATCCCCGGCGCCCGCTCGCCGTGATCATGGGACCGGGCCTGCACGGCAACCGCAACACGACCTTCGCGGGCGATGTCAGCTTCGGCCCGCAGGCGCGGCTGGCTGGCAACGTCGCGCCGGGCTGGGTCGAATTCCGCCGCCGCTGGTTCGCCCGCTGGCTCAAGGGAGTCGAGAACGGCGTCGAGCAGGAGCCGAAGCTGCGCCTGTTCCTGATGGGCGGCGGCTCCGGGCGACGCCTGCCGGACGACGCTCCCGATGCCGGACGTCTCGACCATGGCGGCGCATGGATCGAGGCGGCGGCCTGGCCCTTGCCCGGCACCGTCTTCACCCCCTTCCACATCCATGCCGACGGGCGTCTGTCGACCGACGCGCCGCAGGCCGATGCCGCCCCGCTGACCTATGATTTCGACCCGGCCGATCCCGTGCCGACCATTGGCGGCGCGCTGACAAGCGGCCAGCCGATCTTCGAGGGCGGTGGGTTCGACCAGCGCGAGTCGCCCCGCTTCTACGGTTGCCGCAATCCCGGCCTGCCGCTGTCGGCACGGCCCGACGTGCTGTCCTTCGAGACGCAGCCGCTTGAGGAGGATCTCGTCATCGCAGGCCCGATCGAGGTCGAGCTTTTCGTGTCGTCCGATGCGCCCGACACGGATTTTACAGCCAAGCTCATCGACCTCTATCCGCCGAGTGAGGACGATCCGGCGGGCTTCGCCCTGAACCTGACGGACGGCATCTTTCGCTGTCGTTACCGCGAGGGTTTCGACAGGCCGCGACCGCTGGTGCCGGGCGAAGTCGTGCGGATCGTCATCGAGCCTTTCGCCACCGCCAATCGCTTCCGCAAGGGACACCGCTTGCGGCTGGATATCTCCTCGTCGAATTTTCCGAAATTCGACGTGAATCCCAATACGGGCGAACCGGAGGGGTGTGGGCGCACCCGCAACGTCGCGCGAAACAGCGTGTTCTGCGATGCTGCCCGCCCGTCGCGCATCATTCTGCCGGTCGTGCCGGCACAGGCGGTGACGCCGTTGCCCAGGCCCTGATCGCCGGCTTCCGGCGACGGGGATCTCAGCCCGGCAGGCGCAGGATGCGGGCGCGATCGGCGGCCGTGAGGCCCTCGGTCAGCCGCGCCATGACCGCTTCCGCCGCCTCCCCCGAAAGCGCGACGGGGGCGGGGGCAGGCTCGCCGCCGCGCCCCGGCCGCCCCACGGCCACGGGCAGGACCTCGACCCGCGCGCCATCGGGATCGAGCACGCAGCGACACACCGCGCCCGACCAGACCGGCACGCCTTGCCGGTCATAGGTGTCGGGCCGGTTCGTGTGAAAGATCAGGTTTCCGAGCCCGGCGAGGATCGGGCGTCCCTTGTGGAAGCGCAGCGGCTGGAGCACCGGCGCACCCGTCCCCGCCACGAGGTCGGCGCCCGCCTCGACGAGTTCGCAGGCAAGATCGATGAGCCAGTCCGGCGTCCGGCTCCAGTCCCCGTCCCAATGATGGTTATGCAGTGCCACCGCCACCGCCCGAGCCGATCCTTTTGCGGCGCCGATGGCGGCGGCGAGGGCGGCAAGCTGCCCCTTGTCCGGCCGCATCCGGCTTGCATGCGTCTCTCCCGCCAGGATCTTCGTGCCGAACAGCTCGAAGCTGCCATTGTCGGGCAGGGCCTCGCGATAGCCGACGGCGGCGCGCGCCTGCTCGCGCGCAAGATCGCCCAGCCGGGTCGCCACATCCTGCAGGGCAGCGAAGGCCGACCCAGGCACGCTCACCTCGCGTGTCATGCGCAAGGCATTGATCCCCGGGCGACTTTCGCCGGCAACGGCAATGTCGGGCTGCGGGCCGAGATCGACCGAGAAGACCGCGACCGGTCCTGATGGCGTATCGACCAATGCAGGCAGCGCCGCTTCCCGCGCATCCATGCCGCTTCCGGCAAGCGAAAGCCCCGCCCCCTCGACGGCCGCGCGCGTCGCGGCAAGGCCCGGCGGGCCGAGATCGAATGCGTGGTTGTTGGCATGGGTCAGCACCTTCAGGCCGAGGCGGGCCAGCGCCTCGATCGCACCGGCATCGGCAAGGTGCAGCGTCTTTGTCTTGGTTGGCCACGCACCGGCAACAGCCACCGTGCCCTCGAGATTGGCGAAGGCGAGATCGGCGTCGCGCATCACCGCCCGCACCGCGTCGCAACGCGGATCGGCGAAGGACAGGGCGCCGTGAATCAGCGCCTGACCGGTCGTGCACAGACGGATGGGGGCCATGGCGGTCTCCTTCGCGAACCGTCCCGAAAGCATCGGGCGCGCTGGCGGGACGCAACAGAGCGGATGTGCCGGCGCTCCGGGCTTTTCCGGGTTACGTCACCACCCGCAGCCTTGCGTCAAGCCTGCCGCGCCAAGGCGCCCCGATTGCGGCAGAAGAAACGGCCCTCAGGATGCCGGCACTCCCTGCTGCTCGCGCACCTGTCCCAATATCCAGTCGCGGAAGACGGCGATACGGGCCGGCATCGGCCGCCAGTGCCGATAGAACAGGCGAAATCCGTCGCCGGTATCGTGGGTGAAGGGGATCGGGGCTACGAGCCGCCCCTTGCGCAGATCGCTCTCGATGAAGCTGCGGCGCCCCAGCACCACGCCAAGTCCGTCGAGCGCCGCGCTATAGGCCATGTCCGTGCTCGTGAAGGTGATGCGCTGCGCCATCTCGACCATCGGCGCGCCGGTTGCCCGATACCATGCGGACCAGTCCTCGCCCCCCATCGGAGTCTCGATCAGCGTATGGCGCGCGAGATCCTGCGGCACGGCCAGCGGTCCGGCCTGCTCCATATAGGCCGGACTGCAGACGGGCACGACCTCGCGCTGGATCAGCAAGTCGGAATCGAGCCCCTGCCAGCCGGGCTCCCCGAGCCGGATCGCGACGTCGAAGGCTGCGGGCGGCGGGTCAGTCGGCATCGCGGCCGAAATCTTCACCTTCTGGTCCGGATAGCGCGCATGAAAATCCGGCAGGCGCGGCACGAGCCACAGGCGGATGAAGAAGCGCGAGCCCCAGATATGCAGCACCTGCTCGCCGTCCGGCGCGGCAAAAAGCGCCGATCCGCTCTCCAGCCGGGCAAGTGCGTCCTGCACCACGGCGAGATAGGCCTTGCCCTGCTCGGTCAGGCGCAGTTCGGGGCCGGATCGCGTGAACAGGGCAGCCCGGCTGAAGCCGCCGGTCCGACCGGCAGCCTCGAAGGCCTTGACCGCGTTGAGCGGTGGCAGTTTCACGCGAGGGGCCGATCTTGAGTTTTTCTCATGATCGCGGACTTTAACTCATTTGACGCGGGCGGCCAGCCCCTTAGGCTGCTCGAAAATTGATAATCATCATGTGGGGGAAGCCGATGAGGGCGTCGAAAGCGCGTGCGACGATGCGCGACCTGCTGCGCGGCGAGACATGCCTGACGCCCGCCTCGGTTTTCGATCCGCTGTCTGCACGCATTGCCCGGGGTCTCGGCTTCGAGACGGCGATGCTGGCGGGCTCGAACGCGTCTCTCGCGATCCTCGGTGCGCCGGATATCACGCTCATCACCCTGACCGAGCTTGCCGACCTCGCCCGCCGCATCACCCGCGCCAGCGACCTGCCGGTGATCGTCGATGCCGATCACGGCTACGGCAATGCGCTGAACGTGCGCCGGACAGTCGAGGAACTCGAGGCGGCCGGCATCGCGGCCCTGACCATCGAGGATACGCTTCTGCCGGCCAGTCACGGCGTGAAGGGAACCTCGCTCATCTCGCTCGAGGAGGGCGTCGGCAAGATGCGCGCCGCGCTCGACGCCCGCAGCGATCCCGGCCTCGTCATCGTCGGCCGCACCGCCGCAGCTGGCATAACCAGCGCACAGGACGCGCTCGAACGCTGCCGGGCCTATGAGGCGGCCGGCGTCGATGCGCTGTTTCTCTCCGGGGTGCGCAACCGCGCCGATCTCGAGACGGTCTGCCGGGGCGTGAGCCTGCCGGTCCTGATTGGCCCGGTACCGGAGGGAACAGGGACGGCGGCTGATTTCGCCGCGCTTGGCATCCGGATCGCGCTTGCGGCGCATCTGACCATGCGGGCGGCGATGCAGGCCGTGCACGACACCATGAAGGCGCAGCGCGAGGGTGGCGCCGTGCCCCCGCTCGCCTCGCCTCACATGCTCAACGGGCTGTCGCGCGACGACGCCTATCGCCAGTGGATGAAGGATTTTCTGGATGTCTGACACGATGCTCGCCGAGCGTGTCGAGGCCGCTCCGGCCAAGGAGCCGGCCAAGGAGCCGGTTATGGGGCCGATCACGGTTCTCGACCCCGGCCGCCTTTATGCCCTGCAGAACCTGATCGAACTCGATGGTCGCATCAGCTCCTATCCGGCTGATGCACGCGGCTTCACGGTGTCGAACTGCTATCTGATCAAGGAAGGCAGCGACGCGGTCCTGCTCGATACGGGCTACAGCGCCCACGAGGCCTCGCTGCTCGCCCAGATCGGCAGCATCCTGGCTCCCGGAGACACCCTGTCGGTCTATCCCCTGCGCATCAACGAATACATGTCGGTGTGCAATGTCGAGGCGATCGCCGCGAACTTCAACGTGATCCAGTGCTATTCCGGCAATCCGGACGCCGCGCTCTGGGTCGATTTCGGTCGGCGCTCCGATGCGGCGGTGCAGAAGCCCTACAGCCTCAAGACGACGCTCGTGGCCCGCAAGCAGACGCTTCAGGTCGGCCATGACGGCACGCGCCCCATCGACGCCTTCCAGGCGCCCATCCGGCTGATCGGCACGCGCTGGATCTATGACGGGGCGACCCGCACGCTGTTCACCTCCGACAGCTTCTCGCATGAATGGAGCGCCTCGCCCGACGGCCCCTGGGTGACGGAGATTGCCGACAACACGACGACGGCCCGCCATATCCGCAGCTTCCTCCTGAACACCCGCTACTGGTGGCTGGAGGGCGGCGACACCCAGACGCTGCGCCGCAAGATCGCCGAGGTCTTCGACCGCTACGAGATCGAGACGCTCGCGCCAGGCTATGGCCGCGTCATCCGCGGCCGCGATCTGGTCGCGAAGCAATTCGCGATGATGGACGAGGTTCTGGCCGGTCTCGACCGGTCCGTCGTCTCCCCCCGCTATGTCGACCGCGACGAATTGCGCTGAGCCAGAGGTCCGATATGTGTGACGCACATGCCATCAAGATCAGGAAACCCATGCCGCGCGAGCTTGCGCCGGGCGTGTTCTGGCTGGGCGACTGCCTCGAGCAGCGCGCCAACGGCAAGATCTACCACACCTACAATGCGGCCTTCCTGCTCGTGGGCACGCACGCCTCGATGCTCATCGAGACCGGGCATCCCAAGGATTTCCCGCTGATCGAGAAGCAGATGCGCGAGCTTCTCGCCACGCGTCCGCCGCTGAAATACATGTTCGTCACCCATCAGGAGACGCCCCATTCCGGCGGCCTCGGGCGCGTGCTCAACCGCTGGCCGGATGCGGTGCTGTGCGGCGACCTCTGCGACTATCACCTCGCCTTCCCGCAATTTGCCCATCGCTTCATGGACATGAAGCAGGGCGACAGCATCGATCTGGGCGGACGTTCCTTCGTGGCGGTGGAGCCGGTGGTGCGCGACCTGCGCACGAGCTGGTGGGGCTTCGACACGCAGGAGAGAGTGCTCTTCCCCGGCGACGGCTTCGCCTACAGCCACTATCACGAGGACGGCCATTGCGGCCTCTTCGCTGAGGAAGCCGTCTCGTTGAACATCCCGGAAGTCTCGGCCGTCTTTGCCGACCGGGCCCTGTTCTGGACCAAGTTCACCGACATGCGGCTCTATACCGAGCGGCTGCAATGGCTGGTCGACGAACTCGATGTGCGCATTATCGCGCCCAGCCACGGCCTGCCGATCCTCGATCCGGTCGCCACCGTTCCCAAGATCAAGGAGGGCCTGCTCTATGGCAGCTCCGTCCCTGAATCTGGCACCGAGACCGGA
>JBIPLL010000695.1:0-8037 GCA_044368425.1 Beijerinckiaceae bacterium | reverse complement strand
AAAGTTCTTTGCACAAGAAACATCAGGCCTTGCTTCAAAGATGACACCATCACAGTATGATGCTGCTATAAAGGCAGAAATAAATAAATCTATTCCAAGGCTAGAAAGAGTTATAAAGTCTTGGGATTTAACTCCAGACGAGCAAGTTGTATATAACAACATGCTTGAAAGACTTAGGGCTGGAGCAAAAACAGATTGGTCGCAACTTCATTCTGTTCATGCTCGTGCAGGAAACGGAGTTGTAAAGGCAATTGAGGGAATAGATCCAAAGGCAACAAATTCAATTGCAGAAGAGCAACTTAGAAAATATCTTCTTCCACCAGGAACACAAGAAAAAACTTTAATAGAAGAACTAAAGCGAACTGCAAATAATGATTTTATCAGAGAACTAGAAAAGGTTGATCCTCAAAGAAGAGCAGTTATCGAGGCAGCATGGAAGGGTGGAGTAGCAGCAGTACCACCATCTGGCAGAGAGCAATCTTTCACTTCTCCAAGACAAACACAGTTTATGAATGAACTTAGCAAGATGCACCCAGTCATGGTAAATGGTGAAACAAGATATATTCATAAGCAAGACCTGGATGCATTTTTAGCAGACCCAGATGGAAGGGCAAAATATTCTAGATCAGCGAAGCAAGTTACAGACATGATGCTTTACCGAATGGGAGTTATTCCAAACGATAAGGGCAGACTTGTTTCTGGAGGAAAGTTCCAGGGAAGATTTGCAAGCATTGAACCTTTTGTAACAGCATTAAGATCAACTGGAAAGCAGGCTGGTGGTGGAAAGGCAAATATATCAAGTATCGTAAAGCCATTTGCCACAAAAGAAATTCAAGAATACAATGCAAGAATCGGTAATCCCCTTACAACCAAAACAGGAAGAGCCATGTTGGCTGCTGGATATACTCCAGACGAAGTTAAAAGTTTATTAAAAGAAAATCTTTCACATATAAAGCAGGAAGTTACAGGTCGCCAAGGCGCACTAAAGATGAAGACTGGCGAGGCATTATATGACGCCAGAATTTTAAACAACTACATGAATGCAAAGAGAAGAGGGTTAAACATACTCGATATCTTTAATAAAGACAATGTACTTGGTTTATCAGAAATAGAAAAGAAAGAATATAGAAAAGCAGCAGAATTTATGGCAAGAGGAAGCCATCCAAAAAATCCACAAGAAAGAATGTTGCTTGCAAAAGCAGCGCAATTAGATCAGCGTGTTATTGATTATCAGGCAAATGGTGGCAAGGTAGCAGCCAAGTATTTACCAGCAGATTTAAGAACACCAAAAATGCTACTCACCTTATTATCAGATCCTCAATTCCAGCCAGGTAAAGTAATGAACCTTGCTGCTCAAAGAGCAGATGAAGTACTTGTTGCTGCAAAGAGAGGTGAAAGCCTTGTTAACAGAGATTTGACTGCTAAAGAAAAGATTAATAGTAGTAACAGTTCTCCTCTACCAAAGGGTACAGTTGGCGTTGATGAAAGGGGAAGACGTACTTCAGATAACGTAGTTGTTAGAAGGAGACAGGGTCAAGCAGTTGCAACTGCATCACAGGCTGCAAGACTTAGAATGCTTCCTGGTTTTGAAGATGGAGATAAAACTTTACGTGGCGGAGGAATAACTAATCCTACTAGACGTCAAGGAGAGATAGCAGTAGATCTACGTAGAAAAGGTTTTAGCCAGGCAGAAATTGATAAGACATTAAGAAAACTTGCAAAGAAAGAAATAAGGGCTAAGGAAGTAGCAGTTGCTGCAACAGAAAAAGCAGCAAGAACTGAAGCAGCAAGAGAAAAAGAACAAGCAGCAAATAACAAAAAACAAACTGAGGCTGCAAGAAAAAGGTTCCTTGAGAATGAGCGTAGAGCACAATTAAATGCTGCACAGGCAAAATACTACGATGCTGCAGTAAAAGAAGATCAACAGAGAACATTAAAACAATTAAAGCAAACACAAAAAGCAGACAGAGAACAGCGCAAACAAGTTCGCCAAGAAAAGGTAAATAGATTCTCTGGCGGAGCCTCAATGGCCCTTGGAACTGCAGGTATGGGCCTAATGATGGCTGGACAACAAACTGCTGGTATGGTAGCAATGGGTGCATCCGCAGTTGCTGGAATGGCTCCTATGCTTGCTGGAATGGGTCCTATAGGATGGGCTATAACTGGGCTAACTGCTGCTGCTGGAGCATTCTATTTAACTGACAAGGCAGCAAAGAAAGCAGCAGAGTCACAGTCTAAATATGTTGATTCAATTACAGCAACTACAGAAAAGATGTCAAAGATAGGGCAACTAACCAACACTGTAGGTGCTAGTGAGATTTATGCAAGAAAAAGACAGACTGGCGCTGCAGATAGATATACTACTGGTTTTGAAAGAGGTAAGCAACAGTTCGGTGAAACATTTATAGATAGCGAAGTTGGTAAATCAATATTTGAATCATTTAAGCAAAACATGACTGCTGGCGGAATAGATGCAGTTAAGGCAATATCAGTTCAATTAGCAGCATACGTTTCTGATGGAGTTATGACAGCAGAGCAAGCGCATAGCGTTGCTTCACAAATCGGTATTGAATTAAACAATACAACATTGATATCACAGATTAGTGGACAACTACTAGACCTAATCGGTCCAGAGGGACAAGACTTAACTAAAGATCCACTAAATGTTAGAATGAATTTAATTACAGAGCAAAGAAAGTTATCTACTGGAGCAGTTAAAAATCTATCTAAAGATATAGATGAGAATTTGCCAAGCACTGAAGAGTCTGTTATAGAAAGATACAAAAGATTATTTAACCCTAAAAAGGCATGGGAAGAAGCAATAAAGCCTATCTTTACTGAAACTGATGCAGAAAAGTCAGCAGCACAAATAGCAGCACTTAATGCTAATAACTTAGAGTTAAACTTAGCACAACAAGACTCTTTATCAAAACAATATGATACTGAAATTAAAAAATTACAAGCACAAAAGGCAGCAACTTCGGATAAGGCAAAACAAAAAAAGATAGATGATGAAATACTAAATCTTGAAGGTCGTAAGCAGTCAGGACTTGATGCATTAAGAGAAAAGAATAGGGCAATTTTAAATGATCAGATTAAAGCATTTAGAACTGCATCTAAAAATGATCAAACCAAAGACGCATTTTTTAATTCATTAAACTCTCAAATAGCCACTAAGTATGAAGGAAATCCTTTTGCAAAAACATTTTTACAAAAATCTGCAGACAAGTTACAATCTGAAGAACTAGAAGTAAAGATTAAAACAGTTGTTGCATCAGGGGATCTTGGTGTTGAATCTGGAGAAAGACTCATTGATATTTTTACAGGTAAGGATGGCACCGTTGATGAAAAAGGATTAGAGAGAAACTTAACATTAGCATTAACAAAACATGATCCAGGAGCAGTTACACAGTTAATTAATAGCCTCGGTGGAGTAGAGGATGAAGTAGCAAAAAAGATTCTTGTAGATGTTCTAAAAAAGAATCCACAAGAGTTTGAAAAGACTGCCTCTGCAATAGCACTGGTTCAAAAGATGGCTGGCAAGGAAGTAAACATTGAAGCATTCTTCTCTTCAGAAAATGCACTAGCAAACCTTGAAGATTTACAAAAGGCATTAGAAGAAGTAGAAAAGATAGATACTCCAATAACAAAAACAGCATTAATGGAAATGAAAAATATTGGCGGGGTTAGTTTAGAAGGACTTATTCCTCTATGGGGTCAATGGGAAAATCTTCCAGACGAAACTAAGAAAACTATTATTCAAGAATACATTACAGTACAAAAAACAATTACCGAAGGTGATGTCAGTGCTGAAATTGCACGAAGGGTTGCAACTGCTGATAAAAAGAAACAGGGATGGATTAATGCTTATTACAATACTCCAGCAGGAAGAGAGAAAGTAAGAAATGAACTTGCTGGACAAAGAACAATGCAGGCAGTAAATCAAGATATTGCAAATGCTGAGGCTGGAAAGTTTAAGGATGACGAAAAGGGTGGTGGCAGTAAAGCAGATCCATTTGCAGACGTAATGAAGCGTCTTAAGAATGTTAGAAATGCTGCTCTAAATGCTGCTGGTGGATTTAAAGAATTACAAAAGGCAATGGAGGCAGCAGGCAGCAAGTCTGTCGCAAATAAGTTTGTTGGTATAGAACAGCAACTAATGAACAAGGGTTATAGCCAAGACTTTATTGACTTTATTACACAACTAGACCCAGAAGAGCAGAAGAAGTTTGGAAGCACTGCAACAAAGGCTGGAAGCAAAAAGTATAAAGAGTTTGATTACGAAACTGGAAAGATGAAAACCAGAACTCAGAAATACAAAAAGGGAGATTTTGTATTAACTGATGAAGGAAACGCAATGCGCCAAGGAATGGATAAGGCCGTTGTAGGAGAGTTCCAGATAGAGCAACAGAATGTACTTAAGAACATAGACGAACAAAATAAAGCATATGCAAAATTAAAGGCTGCTGGTCTATCTAATTTAGAAATAGAAAAGGCTATGGAGAATCAAGCATACGTTACAGCCATAGCAACTGGACAAATAACAGCACAAGAATTAAAGACAAATAATGCTTTAACTAAGCAGGCTGTGCTAAGAGAACAGATAAATGGTTTGGTAGACAAAACAAAAACTAACCAAACAAGAATTGACGCTTTAAAGAAAACCCCAGAACTAATTAATTTCTTGTCTACTTTTAAAACATTAGATGCAGAAGGCAAGGAAGTTGCACTTTCTATTACGTCTATATATGATGCAATTCAGGACCCAGAAGATTTAATTAAGATGGTTGCAATAATGGATGCAATTAAGGCTGGAACATATGATGCCAAGGATGGCATGAAGCAATTATTTGATTTAATTAGTAGTTCAGAATCCGCAAAGGATCTTGAGAAAAATCTATTAACACCTCTTGAAAAGTTCCAAAAGGCTTATGATGCAGCAATGAAGATTTTTGATGCATATAAGACAATGGACGAATATACATTAAAGGCTCCAAAAAATTCAGTAACACCAGAACTTGGTGGAAAAACATTTAAGCAATTGAGTAGGACAAAGACAGAGAGCGACGAAGCCCTATCAGCAATGAATGCTGAACTTGCAATTTATGAACATCAGATTTCTATGATTCGTGACGAGATTGCAAAGATTGAATCTGATATTGAAAACATGGATGTTAAGGATTTAAACCTTACCGTAGATGGACAGAAGGTCACTGGTAAATTAAAGTATGTCCTAGAAGATCTTAAGGAAAAGATTGATGACTGGGAAAGAGAAATAGAGATGAAGTATGAGCGTCCTATAAAGACGCTTCAGGATGAATCTAATGTCCTTTCTCATGACCTAGAGGTTATGGATTATCAAGCAGGAAAGATTAATGAAAAGTATGACAAGCAAGCAGAAGCATTAGCCGAAGTTCAAAAGGTTAACGATTCTATTATTCGTCAACAAGAACAGCAACTTGATTTGGCTGATGCCTTAACTCAAGGAGATATTTCTGCTGCTGCCCGTGCTGCCCAAGCAATGAGGGCTGGCAATGCAGCAGATTTTGCTACTGGCCAAAGCGATGCATTACAGCAATCAAGAGAAAATGAAATCAATGGATTAACAAATGCTAATGGATTAACAAGAGAACAAATTGAAGAAAGACGTTGGGAAATATCACAACAAATATATGCACTTGAAAATGATCCAGCCAGACTTGCTCTTCAAAAGAGTATACAAGAAACTAAAGATGCTATATATGCGATAGAAGAGGCAAGAGAAGTTAAACTGCTTGCTATTAGAGCACACGAAGAAAGAATTTATCAAATTGAAAAAGATAAGATTCTTCCATTGCAAACTGCAATTAATCTTGAAACAACTAAAAATCTTGCGCTAGAATATCAGTTAGTCGTTCTTGGAAACATTATTGCTGCAAATGATAGAAATAGAGTAGTTGCTGGACAAACAAGAGATCAATGGGAAGAGATGCTAACCCAGATGACCTTGATGGACGAAAAACTTAGAAAAGAATTAAAAGATGCATTGGATAGTTTTAACGCTCAGAGCGGTACAGCAGAAGATATCTGGACCAGAATTAAGGCTCTTTATGATGCTATTAAAGATAAGACTGTAACTATTACAGTTAATTACGTGACTAACGGTTCTACAGGAGATGGCTCTACTGGTGATGGATCTACAGGAGATGGCTCAACTGGCGATGGATCAACTGGCGATGGTTCAACAGGAGATGGTTCAACAGGAGATGGTTCTACAGGCGATGGTTCTACAGGCAATGGTTCAACAGGTAAAGGCTCTACAGGAGGCTCTAAGGGTGGTTCTGTCGTAACTGGCGGGGTATCTGGAGTAAACCCAGCAACAACACCAGTACCATATAAGTCTACATATAAGAGCATTACTGATCCAACAGCCAAGGCACATGTAAAGAGTCTTGAAGCAAATATATCATCCAACATTGCACAAAACTCTACATTGTTTGCACAAAAGGTTGCAGAAAAGAAAGCAACACAAAATGCTGGATCTGTTGCTGGACAGCATCTTGCAGATCTTAATAGAATGGGAAATGCTGCTGCCCTTGCTAAAAAATACGATGGGCCTGAAGCAGCAAAGAAAAAGGCAGAGGCAGTACAAAAAGCAAATGCAGATAAAGCAGCAAAAGCAAAGGCTGCAGCAGATCTTAAGAAGTTCGGAGGCAACGCAGCAGCAGCAAATTCATTTGCTAACTGGGGAAAGAGTAAGTCTGCTGGTGGCATAATAAAGAGATTTGCTAAGGGCGGACCAATAATAGGAACAGATGTTATTCCATCAATGCTTACTCCAGGTGAATTTGTTATGAGCAGATATGCTGTCGAATCATTTGGTCTTGATAATATGAAGGCTATAAATAATGGAGAGTCAGTTGGCGACTCAGTGTATAATTATAGTATTAATGTAAACGTTAAGTCTGATGCAAACCCAGACGAAATCGCACAGGCTGTAATGACAAACATACAGAGAGTAAATTCTCAGAAGTTAAGGAGCGTTAGAATATAATGGCAACTAGCACTTATATGAATGGTCGTAAAAAATATGGTAGACCACAGGCTATGTTGTGGTCTGAAAATTCTGGCAAACTAGAAAATGGTTTGTATATACCTAACGGTCTTGAAATTAATGCTAACCCAGGATCTGAAGTAGATCCAAATAACATTGATCAATTTTTAATTTTATCAGATGACAATAGATCACCAATAGATTTTGGAAAAATAAGAATTGAAAAGCGTGAACGTATGATAAACGGAAGAATGAGATCTTATCATATAGCAGACAAAAGAGTAATAAATCTTAGTTATACTAACTTACCTTCAAGATCTTTTGCCTTTAATCCAGACTTTGATTCAAACGGACAATCAGAAATGACTGGACAATCTGGACTCCCTAACTCTCCAGATGCACAGTATACAACCGACGGTGGTGCTGGAGGAGTAGAACTTCTTGATTGGTATGAAAACCATCAGGGATCATTTTGGTGCTACCTATCATACGATAAGTATTCTGTGTTTGGAAAAGATGATTCTGCTTATGCACACCTTCCACAATATAATGAACTAGTAGAAGTTTTCTTTACTGACTTTTCTTATACAGTAAATAGAAGAGGCCCTAAGTTTGATTTCTGGAATATATCCATAGGCTTGGAAGAGGCATAATGTTTTACAATGAAGATTTAAAAAAACATCTAGAGACATCTTCTGTAGTTAAAACTAAAAGCGCTGTTATTGCTGAGTGGAATTTGAACTCCCCAACAAACATTCTTAAGATTGGTAACTATAGATATAGGCCAACTAGGTCAGACTCAGTATATAAAATTATTCCAAGCAACTTCGACCCATCAGAAAATAAAGACACGTCCATACCATTTTACTATGGCGCCACAGATGCAGATGTAGTTATTGATGGAGGAATAGATCCAGAAGATAATCAGACCCCAATAACTTTAAAAACTTCAAAAGAAAAATTAAAAATGATCTATTCGTTAGAAGATTGCTTTAAACAATTTA
>JBIPLL010000680.1:0-8037 GCA_044368425.1 Beijerinckiaceae bacterium | reverse complement strand
TCTATATTTTTCTCATCCACCGCTTGTGTCTATCCAGAGTATAATCAGATGGATCCAGGATCAATCAATACCCGTGAAGATACAGTTTATCCTGCAGCACCAGATACGGAATACGGCTGGGAAAAGTTATTTAGTGAACGTCTCTATCTTGCATACAATAGAAACTATGGTATGAAAAATAAGATAGCAAGATATCACAACGTATATGGGCCATATGGTACATGGGATGGCGGTAAAGAAAAGGCACCAGCAGCAATTTGTCGCAAGGTAGCAAAAGCAACAGATGAAATAGAAATCTGGGGTAATGGAGAACAACATCGCTCATTCTTGTATATCGATGAAGCAGTTAAGGCTACAATAGATTTTTATAGAGAAGAAAATTACTTTGAGCCAATAAATATAGGGTCTGAAAGAAATGTTTCTATTAATGAGTTGGTCGATATAGTTTGTAGTATTGCTAACAAACAACTCAACAAGAAGTATGTTTCTGGACCATTAGGAGTACATGCTAGAACATCTCACAATGATTTAATAACAAAGGTTTTAGGATATAGACCAAGCGAAGACTTAGAGTATGGAATTAGTGAAACATACAAATGGATAAGCGGTCAAATTAATAATGTCAAATAAAATTTTTTTTCAATTGTATAATCCTACAGGAATGATAAACCAGGTTATGAGTCTAGAGTTGGCTGTGGGGCTTGCACACGAAACTAAAAAAGATTTAATTGTTCATTATGTAAGTAATACAGGAGACGATCTATATAACTCTAGAAATGTTCCAATTTTTACACCAAGTAGATGGCACAATGAACAGCGAAAAGATTTTACAAATCCAGATCAATTTCCACACCTTTTAGATTTAATGAACTTTAATGAAAATTTAACCTTTATAGATACAAAGATTGATTTTTTCAAACAAGAAGAATTTGTGATTGATGATACTCTTAATGGATATTATTACAGTACAGAAAATGAAATATCTGAAAATGAATCATTGTTTGCTGAAGGAAGACAAAGAATTCCACTAGACAAAAATGTTCATCTTAAAAAAACACTTGGGTGGTATAGCAGATTCTTTTACAATAGAAGCCCAGAACTAGATAACGCTCTAAAGTCGGTAAGATTTAAAGATGTATATGTCGACTTAGCAAAAAAAATATCTAACTCTTTGGGTTCTTTTCAGGGAATGCATTTAAGGCTTTCAGATCATATTAAAATGTTTAACACGACACAAGATATGTTCGAGTCTTGGTTAGATAGATATGAAAATAATGGATTGCCAATAGTTGTATCTACCTGCGAACCAGGAAATAAAATGATACAAGATAATAAGCATAGGTTTATATTGCTTGATGAATACATAGTTAATAATTTTAGAGATGACTTCATGTCGTTGCCATTTCAAGATGAAGTCGTTTTTGGCTTAATTTGTAATTTGGTTTTGCATGATTCTGTAAATTTTGTTGGTACCTCTGGAAGTACTTATTCAGGATACATACACAGAGTGCGAAACCAAAAAGGTGTAGAGACGTGGGACTTTTTTGACAACCCCCCAAAGGCAACAGCACTACCATATTCTTGGAATGGATATCCATTAGACAACGGTAGAAAAATGTGGTGGAGAGAATGGAAGGAGTCTAAGTTAAAATGATAAAGAGGTTAATCTTAAAGTATAGAATGTGGAAAAAGCATAGAAAGATAAAAAAGTCTAATCTGATATACTAGTTTTTATGTTTGATGATTTGTATATTCCTGGTCCAATACCACATACTGGATATAATAAAAATACTAAGAGTAGAAAATATAAAGTCAACGATCCAATTATTGCAGCGCATGCAGAAATACCTAGGCCTGAATACAGTTATCAGTGGAATGAGGATGGATTAAGGTCTATAGACTTTGCACAAAAACCAAACATAATTGCTTTAGGATGTTCCTTAACTTTAGGACAAGGGCTTCCAGAAAATCTAAGATGGTCTAATTTATTGCAAGAAGAGTTAGGATATGGAAAACATTTAATAGGAAATATATCGTATAGTGGAGCAGCAATAAATAAATTAGTTTCTAGTTTTTTTGGATTAATAAATAAATATGAGTATGTTCCAGAGATTGTTATTTGTAATTTTGCAAATTTTGAAAGATTTTATTTTGTCTCTCCAAATGCAGAATATATGCAAGATTGGTATATCAATTACTCACCAAAGAAAACTAAAGTTACAGCGCCATGGAACTATCAAGAAATTTTGCCTTATGAATGGGTTTATTATCAAAATTTAGACCATATAAAAATGCTAGAAACATTTTGTAATTCACAAGGCATTAAACTTATTTGGAGTACATGGTCAAATGCATTAACAGATTCTGATGAAACATTTTTAAAAAATAATTTTAAAAACTATTTTAAAGATACGACTAGGGCACAGTTCCCCATAAATTTTGAATTTGATATTTATGGAGATACAACAGACAAGTTATTGCCACAATATAAGATGATAAATTGGGATTCTGTGGAATGCCATAAAGAATATTTTGATAACCATAAAGATATTTTTGATATGGCATATGACTATCACAAGTTTGCTGGGCCATGGGGTCCAGGATCAAATAGGCCACATCCTGGGATACACAGACAACTGCACTGGAAAGATATGTATTATAATGAATTAACATCTAGGGGCTGGCTATGACAAATATTGTCAAAGAGTTTAAAACTATGGATGGTTTAGGTGCAATGCTATGGAAAAAAATATATGCTATGTCATATGCCAAGTACCATAAAAAAATATTTAAAGACACACCTATCGACTGGTTTCTAATTCATAAATCCGATGGGATTGACGGAGAAGATGATCCAAAATATAAAGATTTAATGTATAAGTTTAATAATGTTTTATATAATCCGTGGGCAAATATTAATTTTGATTCTATACCATATAAAACTTTATGTAAAAGTGTTGGTGCAGGTGCGCCACCTCCAGGCTTTGCAACTACAAATGACGATTTTGATTTCTTAAAAGAAGCAATACATTTTAATAAATTTACTAACGAAACCCATAATTCTATAGTTATCCACATTAGAAGAGGAAACGCTATACCAGAAAATCCAAGGTACGTAGAGGATGAATTTTATGAAAAGGTTTTATTACAGATACCAGAAATTATAGATAAATGTAAAATGGATAATCCAGATGTTATTATTTGTACTGATTCTGATGGTAGTACTTTTACTCCAAAAGGACATGACCAAGAGCGTATGTGGAGACAGCCACATTTATATCAGAACGAATCTGGAGAGTATCCGCATACAAGCATTAACTTTGATTTACTTAAAAGGACATACCCAAATGTAATAATAAGAAATGATATGGACACATATAGTTCGTTTATTTTTATGTTAACTGCCAAAGTTTTAATAGTTGGAAATTCTGCATTTAGTCAGTCTGCTGGACTTTTATCGACCAACAGTGTTATTGGAATGCCTGCAAAACATGGAATGGACCCAAGGCATAACCACTTTAAGAATAAAGTAGCAGCCCTGGATCCATCTGGTATTTTATTGTGGGAAACCAGCCATTAGTTGCTTTGTTCTTGGAGTAATGCCCTTCCAGGCAATCCAATTTTCACCGCCCCTTGACATGTGAAATGCAACTTGAGCATTTAATACTGGATTAAATAACTCATAATTTGATTCTAACTTAAACTTATCTCTACGTTCAGGACCAAGGTCGCCAATCATATTTATTTGAAATAAGCCATAAGAACTATCTCCAGTTCTTTTACTAAGGTTTAACGCCATTGGTCTACCGCCAGATTCTTTCTTAGCAATAGCCCAAGCCTCCCTTAGTTTTTGACCCTCAAAGCCTACTAATGCTAGTAGATTTTTAAGGTCTTTGTCAGATAGATTTACAGCATTTTTGTATTTTTCTAACTGATCTTCTTTAGCCTTAGAAACACTTTTGGCCACTTCCGTGGCCTCAATAGTCTCTTCAAGCACGATAGTTTTACTATCGTCTAATCGGTTTTCAGAAGCATTAGCCACGTTTGACCAAACGGAAAACATAGCCAATATGCTGAGTGTGCCAATGATGTTCTTATTATTATTCATAAAAGTAATCATAGTTTCCTCCTTAGAAACGAATGACACCTTGTTAAAGGGTGTCATGTTACTTCCTAGTATAACATGAATTTCAGACCCATGTCAAATATCTTAAAAGTGGTATAATAAGTATATTATGGCAACTAATCAGACATCAGGTCAATTTCAGATAGCATTTCCAAGGTCAACAGACCCCGTAAACGTACACGGAGACCTGGAACAATTGGCGGGAGATGTAAAAGAATCACTAGAATCTATAGATGTTTCAATTATACAAATAGATGTTAAAAATGTTAGTGGTTTGACATTACCTGCAGGAACTCCAGTTTATATATTTAATTATTCAGATACCGTTCCTGGAATAAAGCACTATACAGAAGATTTATGGTCATCTGGTTCAGTAAAACCAGTATTAGGTTTATTAAAAACATCACTAAACAATAATTCAATTGGCAAAGTTGTTGTTGCTGGGGTTCTTGCAAATGTAAATACAGCATCGTTTGTTACAGGAGATGTCCTATATGTTGGCAGACCAGATGGTGGTTTGACAAAGGTAAGGCCAGCAGAAGGTTCAGGTGCAGTAGGAATTGTTGGATATGCACATACCACAAATGGTGTAATTATTGTTGAAGCAAAAGGCAACGGTACATGGGGAGCATTGAAGGCTGGATTAGCCTAATATGATATAATCAACACATGGCTACCTTCCGAAATCAACCCACAGACTCTTATGCATTAGGTGCTGCTCCACCAGAAATTCGTTGGACGGTAGTTAGAGGAGACTCTGCAGCATTTAGAGTTTATGTAACTAATGACGTAAGAGAACCATTATACTTAGAAGATTGGCAAATTAAAATGGACATCTATCGTCCATCTACTGATAATATTATTGTTTCATTATCTCCACAGCCAATTGAATTTCAAGATACAGAAGGAAGTTTTACAGTTAATTTAACATCTGTACAATCAGAACTTTTAGAGACAGGAGATATCTTTGACATTCAACTCACAGAACTTTTGTCTGAGGGAAGAGTCTGGACGGTAGCCAAAGGATCAATGGTTATCCTTGAAGATGTAACAGAATGATTAATCAAAACCTTATACCAGTAAGCCAAGAACTATTCAACACAACCCATAGAAGATCTCACGCACAGATCAAAGAAATAGATAAAAGATATATTAGGTTTGATCACATACAACCAAAAGCAAGAATAGAAGAAGTTCTGCCTTTCCGTGTCCAATTTATCAATGTTGGTGTATTTGGATATTCAAAGAATAATCCGCCCCCAATACCACTTCAAATTATTGGATACAGTAATTATATTTTATAACAAAAAGGAGTTATAATAAGCACATGGCAAAAATATCAATTCCAACACTAAAGACCAAGTTTCAAACTGGTGATCGTCCTACACAACAGGACTACGAAGATTTAATTGATTCAGCCTCAGCCCGTTCAACAGATCTTGGTTCAATGGGTAATAATGAAAACACAATTACAGGCATTGAGAATGCAACAGTAATTGATAATTTTGATGCCACAGAGTGGCGTATGGTTAAGTATCTTGTTTCTATCGCAAAGACAACTGCGGGAGATAACAAGTTTTATGCAACAGAGTTGACCATCTTGGTAGACGGAACAAATGTAAACGTCTCTGAGTTTGGCACGATAGACAATGATGGGAATATTGGCACCGTTAGCGTCTCTAGGGTTGGAAATACAGTTTCATTAACTGTTACACCAGACCAAGCAATTAAGCCAGTCACAGTTCGTTACGCACGAATTGGACTTAAGGCGTAAATAAGGAGATAAAAGATGGCAGTAGTAAATAAAGACTTTAAAGTAAAGAATGGTCTCATCGTTGAAGGTACAACCGCAACAGTTGACAATTTTGACATTCTTACAAAGAAAACAGACGATCAGAACTATATCGTCAACCTGATTGGCGGAACAGCCACATCAGCAAACGAAGCAAACAAAGTTGTAAAGCGTGATGCTAATGGTAACTTTGCTGCAGGAACAATTACAGCAAATTTAACTGGTGATGTAACTGGTACAGTTTCTTCACTTTCAAATCATGACACAGATGACCTTTCAGAAGGTGCATCAAATAAATATTTTACAGATGGAAGAGCAGTAACTGCAAACACTGGTTTGTGGGATACAATTGGTGCAGCAGCAGATGCTGAGGCAGATGCAATTCTTGCAGCACAGCAATACACAGACGGAGAAATCTCTGACGAAGTAATTGCTCGTGATGCAGCAATTCTTCTTGCTAAGAACGATGCAATTGCAGATGCAGCATCAGATGCAACATCAAAGGCTAACGCAGCACTTGCAGATGCCAACTCATATACAGATGATGAGATTGCAGCAGAAGTAACTCGCTCAAATAACTATGCAGATAACGCAGCAACAACTGCAGAAAATAATGCTAAGGCATACGCAGACGGACTTTCTTCTGGTCTTAACTGGAAGGCAGCAGTAAATCTTCTCGCAACATCTAACGTAAACGTAGCAGGAGATTTTGTTGGTGCAGTCATTGATGGTCACGCACCACTTGATATTACTGACGCTGGATATCGTTTGCTTCTTAAGGGACAGACAACTGATTCAGAAAACGGTATCTGGGAACTCTCTGCTTCAGGAGCAACACTTGTTGCATCACGACCAGCAGACGCAGATGCAGCATCAGAATTAATTGGTGCAGCAGTGTTCGTAATGGAAGGCAATAACTATGGCTCAACAGCATGGGTACAGGCTGACCACTACCTTACAACTTTTGCTGGACAAGACTGGACACAGTTTTCAGGTCAAGGAACATACCTTGCTGGAAACGGTATAACTCTTGATGGTACAACATTTGAAATTGATACAGCAGTAACAGAAACTGTTATTGGTTCACAGGCTAAGGCAGATGCAGCAGAAGATGCAGCAATTGCTCATACAGATGCTCGTGAAATTGCAATTACATCTGCTTACGAAGGTTATGCTAATGGTGTAGCCCTAACTGCAGAACAAAATGCAAATCTATACACAGATGGAAAGATTACTGATGAAATTGATGATCGCAACAATGCAATCACAAATGCAATCAATGCTCTTACAACATCAGACATTGAAGAAGGTACAAACCTTTACTACACTGCTGCTCGTGCTAAGGCAGAGGCAGCAACACTTCTTGCAAACGCAACGAAGACAAACATTGTTATTACAAAGGATGGATCAGATAATCTAACAATCACTGCAGAAAACGGTGTTGCAGATTCTGATACAGACGACCTTGCAGAAGGAACAACAAATCTATACTTCACCGATGCTCGTGCAGTATCTGCTCTTGAGGCAGTTATTCCAGACTTCGCTGCAGTAGATATTGCTTCTGTAGCAAAGCAAGTTGCTGCAACACATGCTGTACCAACAGCAAGTACACACACAGCATTTGCATGGCCACACGCTTCATATCGTTCGGCAGAATTCCTTGTTAAGATTGCATATGGAACACACACAGATGTTTCAAAGGTTATCTTGACATTGGATACATCAAATAACATAGCCATTACAGAATATGCAATGGTTGGAACAAATGGTTCATTGGGATCTGTTTCTGCAGATATCGATGCATCAAATGCTCGTCTACGTGTTACAACAGCAAATAACAACTCTACAGTTCTTGTTGTTGGAACATTATTAGCATAAAAAATTAAACAAAAGAGGGAGTGGTAATCTTGGCAACAGTCAACAAGGACTTCAAGGTTAAAAATGGACTTATCGTCACTGGTGGCGGTGAGTTCGGAGGAACGGTATCAGTAGGAACCCCTACATTAGATACACATGCTGCCACTAAGGCATATGTCGATTCATTGGCTAGTGGCATGGTTGTCGGATCTACCGCTCCCTCTACACCAGAAAATGGTGATTTATGGTTTGATACATTAAC
>JBIPLL010000617.1:0-8050 GCA_044368425.1 Beijerinckiaceae bacterium | reverse complement strand
GCGGTGGCGATCGCAAGCTCGATCATGGCAATTCAGAACGCTCTACCACTGGCCATGGCGACGGGCGATAGGCAGAAGGTGCTTAACCGCAACCTTAGGGCTCTGATGGTGCAAATGCCGCTGATCGCCGCCGGAATTACGATTGGGCGCGAAAGTACCATTGGCGGGCTGACGGGGCTGGCGATCGCGCTTATTCTGTCGACTTTTGTCAACACCTTGCTCAATCTGTTGCTGGTGCGAAAGCTCGTCGCCAGCCCGTTGCGAGAACAGTTGGCACTGGCGGCACGGCCGATGATTGCCTCAGTGGTAATGTACGCAGTGGTGACTTCCATTGGCAGATATCTGACGGCGCGCAGCGGTGAACCGGCCACCATTCTGCATCTTGCTGTATTGGTCGGCGTTGGCGCCTTGGTGTTTGGCACTTTCCTTTTTATCCTTCACGCCCTATTCGCAGGAATGGATAGCGCTGAGCGGGAATTGACAAACATAGTCCGAGCACGCCTGCGCAAATTTGGCGCAACGGAATGAACGCGCGATGACCGTCCGACCGGAGAACGATAGACCGATGTCGCCTGCAGACAATTTCGACATCGATGATGAGCAGGAAGGCGATGCCCCTGTAGCCGCGACACGGGTGCCCTTGTTGCCCGATCCCGGCTTGTTGTGGCAGGTGTTCCGCCGCAATATTCTGCTTTTCGTACTGGTGGTCGGCGCCATTCTGGGCCTCACCGCCGCGATCATGGCGATGCTGACCCCGCAATATTTTGCCGCTGCCAGCATCCTGATCCAGCCGACCAGTGAACCGGTCCGCACCGATGGGTCGCAGGGGCAGCGGAAAAGCATCGTCGGCGTCGATGAAATCGATACCGAAATCGCGCTCATCGGGTCGCCGCTTGTCGCTGAACGCGCAGCAAAACTCTACGCTGAGCGGTTCGCTTCGCCCGATGGCGATCCGTTCAAGCCGGAAGAGTTGGAACAGCTCGCCCGCCGCATCGCGGGCGCCGTAACTGTGAGCCGGGCGGGCGATGTTCGGGTTGTCGATGTGACAGCGATCAGCGACGATGCGGTATTTGCCGCCGCATCGGCCAATCTGGTAGCCGAAGCCTTTTTGCTCAGCCAGGTCGAAGCCAAAACGGTTAGCAGCGATTCATCATCCGCATTCATCAACGCCCGGCTCAACGAATTGCAGCAAAATGCGATCCAGACGCAAGGAGCGGTCGACCGCTATCGCGCTGCCCGAGGTCTATCCAGCAACAACTCAGGCACCAATGCCGAGCAGGAGGTGTCCAACCTTAACTCTGAACTGGCGCAAGCCCGGGCCGATCTGGCTGAACGCCGCGGTCGATACAATTCGGCGCGCGAACAGTTGACCCGCGGCAGTGGCGGGGCGGATGTCGGGGCGGCGCTGGGCTCTGGTACTATCGCCAGCCTGCGCCAGCAGGAAGCAAACGCCAGTGCCCGCCTGGCGGTGCTGCGAGAACGTTATGGCCCGGTGCATCCCGAACGGCGCCAGGTTGAGCAGGAGTTGCGCGATATCCGCGCGCGAATTCAGGACGAAATTGACCGGGTCCTGTCCAACCTAGAAGCCGAAGTGCAAACCGCCCAGTCACGCGTCGCCTCGCTGGAGGGAAGCCGGGGCAGCGCTTTAGGGGCGGTGCGCAACAACAGCGTAGCGCAAACCGGGCTTAGCGCGTTGGAACAGAAGGCCGACGCCGCGCAGGCGATTTACGAATCTTTTCTGCAACGATCACAGGAAGAGGGGGCGTTGCGTGATAGCGCGATGCCAGATGCCGCAATCGCTTCCCGGGCTGTCGTGCCGTCGGCACCGTCAAGCCCGAATTATCTCTTGATTGGCGTCGCCGGCGTGATCCTGGCATTGAGTGCTGGTGTCTTCGCTGTCCTTTGCGCAGAATACCTACGGCGCGGGGTACAGACCAAGCGAGATGTCGAGCGGCGCTTGCAATTGCGTTATGCGGGGGCAGTCCCCTCGCTCGCGTCGACGCTCAAGGGAAGGCGGCCGCTGGAACCGCCGCATGATTATGTCATCACCCACCCCCATTCGCTGTTTGCCGAGGCATTCAGGTCGATTCGCATATTCTTGACGCTGTCGCCTGGCGCCCGTCCGCGGACGATTGCGATAACTTCGGCCTTGCCCGGTGAAGGCAAGACAACAACTTCTGTATGCTTGGCCCGCACCAGTGCTGCGGAGGGGCTACGCGTAGTGCTGGTCGATGCTGATCTGCGGCGGCGCGGGGCCAGCAGCCTGCTCGATTATGACAACGAACGGGATCTGACCGCTTATCTGGCTGGCGAGGCTTCGCTGGAAGATTGCATCCAGCTTGATCCAGTTTCTGGCCTAGCAATACTGGGCAACCGCACCGTTGCTGAAACAGCTTTCAATCCGTTAACAGAAGCACGCGTTTGCGCACTGTTCGAAGCATTGCGCGAAAAGTTCGATATTGTGATCGTTGATACCGCTCCCATCCTTGGGGTTGCTGAAAGCCGCGTTATTGCCACCGCAGCAGACCGGGTCCTGATCATCACCAAGTGGAAAAGCACGTCTATGCGGGCGGCGGAAGCGGCAGTAGCGATGTTGCTCGATGCCAATGCCAAGATAACTGGGCTTGCGCTTTCGCAGGTAAACATCAAGAAATACGCCAGCACCGGGGACGGCGATGTGTACGCCTATGCCAAGAAATTTAAAGGATATTACCAGAATTAGCCTAGTACTGCCTTAACCATAGGCAGAACAAGCCCGAGAAAGATCAATGGGGAACGAACTTGTGCGGTCTAATAAAGCCATCGTAGTTGCAATTGCCATATGCGCGACCGGCGCTCAAACGAGTGCAGCGGCCCAGGAATTCGACTCGCGGACCGCCATCGAAGATCGCGCACGGCCGGAATATGCCAGCCCGCCGATCAGCGTGGGCGCGTTCGAAGTGGTCCCCCGGATCGAAGTCGGCACGGAGTATGTCGACAACCTCTTCGCTTCCGACCAGTTCAATGTCGATGATATCATCCTAACGACCCGTGCAAGCGTTTCAGTAGCCGATCGCCGCACGGATCGTGAAATCCGGCTTAACCTGTCCGCAGGTTATCAGACCTTCCTTGATAACAACGCGTCGGACCGGGTGCAGCTAAACGCCGGGTTGCGGGGGCGGTTTGGACTGGGCACGGCAACGCGTCCGTTTCTCGGTGCAATGTTCCGCCTGAACGACACCAGCTCGATAGGCCTTGCCCCCGGCAACGACCCGGCTCAGCCGATCAGGAATACAGCCTATGGCGTCAACCTTGGCATCGCCCAAGATATCGGTAAGTTTACTTTGGAGACCGAAGGTCGTGCCAATGATTACCAATATGGTGGTCAAATCGTCTTTCAAGACCAGTCTTTTGATGCAAATTTCCGCGACTACGCCTATTACGAAGGTCGTGTCCGTACCAGCTATGCGTCGCGGCCCGACCAGCGTTTCTACGTTGAAGGTCGCTATGGCAAGTTCGACAGCGCCAATTCGACGCTGACAGCGCCGCCGACTTCGGGGAACTTCTTCCTGTTTGACCGTTCGGGCACGAACCTCAGTTTGGTCAGCGGAATACAGTTTCAGATTACCGAGGTTCTGTCTGTCGATGCGAATGTTGGCTATACCGAACTGAGTTTCGACGACCCGCGTCAACCGACTGTTTCGGGATTGTCGTTTGCAGCGATTGCCTATTACAGCCCTTCGCGCCTGACCCGTTTCCAGCTCCGGGCGATCCGCTCTGTCGACGACACACTCAACCCGCTGTTCAGCACGTTCCTACGTACCGGGGTTTCGGTTCTGGGAGAGCACGAACTGCTCCGCAATTTGATCCTGCGCGCCGAGGCAGAGCACACGCAGTTCAGCGGTGATTTGGACATTGACGGAGAAGAATTCCGTGCGTCCCTCGGTGCCGTTTACTACCTTTCGCCGCACGTGTCGCTCAGGTTGCGCGGGGAACTGTTCGACCGGAGCGGGATTGCCCCGGGGACGCAAAGGCGCGCGCTGGTTTCGCTTGGATACAGTTTCTAGGCCGTGTTGACAAAAGGGATTTCGATCTGCTCCGAGTTCTGATTCAAGACTGCTTTTTGGGGAGCAGTGATGGGTCGTGGGGACTTCTCGGATGCGGAGTGGGAACTGATCGGGCCGCTGCTGCCGCCTGAGCGTGGTCGCTGGGCGCGGCCAGCGAGCGATAACCGGCGCTTCCTCGATGGCATGCTCCACGTGCTACGAGTCGGCTGCCCTTGGCGCGACATGCATGAGCAATACGGCAAGTGGAACTCGGTCTATGTCCGGTTCCGGCGCTGGGCCGAACAGGGCGTCTGGGGTGCCCTTCTGCAAACGCTGGTCGACCTGGGGCTGACCGACGACTGGCAGCACATGAGCGACAGCACCAGCGTTCGCGGCCACGTCTCGGCAGCAGGCGGAAAAGGGGGGCTTGTGCGAATGCTTTTGGTCGATAACGCGGCGGCTTTACGAGCAAGATCCACGCCCGCTGCGACAATCAAGGACTGCCTCTCAGCTTCATCCTGACAGTCCCCGGCGGCGAGGCCTCCGACTATACCGCAGCCGAGCCGCTCATGGAGCCCCATCGCTACACCCAAGGCGCTGCTGGCGGACAAGGGTTATGATGGCGACCGCTTTCGGGAGAGCTTGCTGATCAAGGGCATCCTGCCGATCATCCCGCCCCGCTCGAACCGCAAGGTGTCCGAGCATCCCGACTATCGTCGCTACCGGGACCGCAACCGCGTCGTGCGCATGTTCGGCAAGCTCAAGCATCAGCTCCGGATCGCAACCCGCTACGACAAGACCATCCTCTCCTTCGAGAGCTTCCTCAACCTCGCCTCCACACGCCAATGGCTGAAGTGTTTTGTCAACACGGCCGAGGCAGTTGATGAGTATTTGTTAACCGTCATGCGCAATGTTGGCAGTATGGCATTCCCCCCTCGCCTCGCCGATTATTTTGGCCTGACTGCCAAGCAACCCGATCCGGGCGAGCTGCGGCTCATTGAACCGCTATGTGACGACTTGCCCGCTCTCGCAGGCTGGATGGCGCTACCCGTCGGCCTTTCGGTTTTCCTGTGGGGCTGCCTACTGACCGCCGTGTTGACTTAGCGTTGGGCCGTTGTTTCATATCGGTACGCCGATCACGGTAAGGCCGGGCGCTGGTTTACAAGATCTTAAGATTCCCCTAGACGAGCTGGGTTGCAGCATGGCGTTGCCGGGGGAAATTTTCCGCATGGAAATGACGCGGATCAAGCGCGCCTACACTGCCCCCCAGTTGGGTGAGCGCCGCAAGTTTGTCATCGCCGACGAACGCCAGAAGCGAAGCCTCGACTTGGTCGGTTCGCTGATTCTGCTGATTTTTTTGTTCCCCGTCATGATCCTGATTGCCATTGGCATCATGATCATGGACCCGGGCCCGGTACTGTTTAGGCAGAAACGGATCGGGTTCGATGGGCGACTGTTCTACTGTTACAAGTTCCGCACGATGGTAACCGATGCCGAGGCGCGACTCGATGCGCTGCTCTCCAATGATCCGGCAGCCCGAGCCGAATGGGAACGCGATCACAAGCTGCGCAACGATCCGCGCGTTTCGGGCTTCGGGCGGTTCCTGCGCAAGACCAGCCTTGACGAACTGCCGCAGCTTTACAGCGTATTGCGCGGCGACATGAGCCTCGTCGGCCCGCGCCCGATCGTCGAGAACGAAGCCCTGCGCTATGGGCGCTATTTCGAACATTATTGCTCGGTCCGGCCCGGCCTGACAGGGTTGTGGCAGGTCAGCGGTCGCAATGATGTGAGCTATCGCCGGCGTGTCGCATATGACGTGCTCTACATCCGGTCAGCGCGCGTCACCGATAACTTGCGGATCCTTGCATTGACGGTCCCGACAGTTCTGTCCCGACGGGGAAGCTACTGATAAAGTGTACAACCGGTTTGCGTTTTTCCGACCGGATGTTAGGCAGAGGTCAAGATGGCAGAAGCGGATCTCCTCAGACTTGCGCGTGGTCACCGCCATTTCACGTTGCTTCTGTTCGGCGCAGGCGCGGTTCTTCTCGCATTCGCTTCTTTGATTGAAACTGACCGCCGCGGCTTGCTGCGGTGGGATCGGCCGACCGCGTTTGCTGCAGGTTCGGTGAAGCCGCCGCCTGCGTCCTACGACATCAGCTACCTTGGGCCTGATCAGGCGCGCAAGGTAGCTGATCAGGGCGGCAGAAGAGCCACAAGGTTGATCCCGCTCCGCGATGGCTCGAGCGGTATTGGCACTCCGGCAGGCGCATTTGCGCAGTCCGCCCTCGTCGCACCACTCTTGCCAAGCAATGGCAACGCGGGAACCGGGTCAACTGGCACAACTGCGCCAAACAATACCAATCCGTCCGCGCCGGGAGGCCCAACTGCCTTCACGCCTTCTACTCTTGTCGGCGGTGGCGGTACCCCACCGGGCGTAATCGTGGTCGATAACCCGCCGGTACCAGCGGTGCCGGAACCTGCCGCTTGGCTGTTGATGATACTTGGGGTTGGCATGCTTGCCACTGCGCTGCGGCGCCGGGCTGTGGTTTCCGAATCTGACAGTGGCGAAACGTCGGCCGGGCTGTTGCCGGTCAGGTGAGCTGGAGCGACAGGTGCGTAGCGCCAAGCCGATGTAGCGTGTCCACTCCCATTAGCGACACCTTGAGCTTCCCGGACACCAGCACATCGACTTGGGCCAGTGTCACATCGCCAACCTTCATGCTCGGTACTCGGCCTTTCAGCATTTCGACTTCGCCGCCCATCGTATCGACCTTGACGGTGCCAATTTTCGTGAAGCCTAGCAGCTCGGCATCCGAAGGGGTCAGCACCGTATAGCTTGCACCTGTGTCGATCAAGAACCGGATCGGCCTCGCAGCGATGTCTACCGAGGTGTAGTACCGGCCCGCCTCAATCGCTTCCGGCGAGAAGACCTTCGCGGTGGAGTGCATCAGCTCATTGCGAACATCCTGAGGCTGGGGATCGCCCAGCATCTGCCCAGAGACATTGCTCGACAGCAGCAATACGCCCCCAATCATCGTCGCTGCGATCATGGTCAGATGGCGAAGAAAAGTGGACATGCCCCTTATCTGATCGGCATTCCTTAAGATTGTCTTATGCGCGCCTTGCAAATGCTATGCGGCCGCAAACTCTCCCGGATCGGCCGTGCGCCTGGTTAATTGCCGTGAATGGCTGAACAGCAGAATGACGACAAGCAGCCCCACTATTGCGACGATCACCAGGTCTATCGAAGCATTGTAGAACGGCCAACGTGCAGAGGCGCGAGAGGTGAAGACGACATAGGCTGGTTCGGGCACTGAATACCCTTCATACTCGTACAGCTTGCGCAGGCCGCCCGGCATCGCTGAACGGCGGACGATGCCAGTCACATCCCGCAACTCGGCCGGAGACGCCTTGGTGTCGCTCGGGACTTCAACAAAATAGCGGACAGTGCGATCGTCGGTGGAACTGACGACAGGTGCCACCCACAGATCCCGGCCCGTAATCAATACCCGTTCGTGATAGAACCCGATCCGGTCAAAACGCACCACCCCCCGCGTACGTACCATCTGGTTGACGTGGGCATTGCCGTCGTTGATCGGCGTAGTGATGCTTGCCTTTTCCCCGACGCCGCCAACCGTGAAGCCGAGAATGGCCAGCACGAGCGCTGCCAGTAAGGCGAGCGCGGAAACTGCGCCGACTATCCGTGCGGCCAGTTTCTCCCGATGAACCACCAAGCCCGTTCTTGCTGGCCCGAACTTTCGCCGGCGCTGCCGCAATCGCAATCCGATCAGGATCAGGAACGGGATCTGCAGCAGAAAGGTGATGAGGATGATCGTTGCTACAGGGAACATCTGCTCCCATTGGCGAAACTGCCACTCCGCGATTGCCGCAAACAGGCCGAGGTAAGCGTAGGCCTGCCACGCCAGGATCGACACTACCACCAAGGTCCATGCGACAAGCAGGAACAGCAGCATGCGCGTGGAAACAATAGGTCCCGAGTGCTCTTCCGCCATGTCACCCCCTCC
>JBIPLL010000087.1:0-8143 GCA_044368425.1 Beijerinckiaceae bacterium | reverse complement strand
GCTCTCGAGAAGCTCGATCTTCTCGTCGTGGCCGACCCGCATCCGACCACCTACGCCTCGGTCGTCAAGCGCAAGGAGAACACCTATCTCCTGCCGATCTGCACGCAGTTCGAATGCGACGGTTCTCGTACCTCCTCCAACCGCTCGATCCAGTGGGGCGAGAAGGTGGTCGAGCCGATCTTCGAATCGTCCAACGACTACTGGGTGATCTACGAGCTCGCCAAGAAGCTCGGCTTCGGCGATCGCATGTTCAAGAACATCGCGATGGTGAAGGGCAAGTTCGGCATGGAGCCGCAGCCTGAGTCGGTCCTTCGCGAGATCAATCGCGGTGGCTGGTCGACGGGCTATACAGGCCAGTCGCCGGAGCGCCTGAAGGCCCACATGCGCAACCAGGGCAAGTTCGACCTGGTGACGCTGCGGGCGCCCGCCGATGCCGGCGAGGTGGCGGGCGACTATTACGGCCTGCCGTGGCCCTGCTGGGGCACGCCGGAGCAGAAGCATCCCGGCACGCACATCCTCTATAACACCAACCTGCACGTGAAGGATGGCGGCGGCGCCTTCCGCCCGCGCTTCGGTGTCGAGCGTGAAGGTGCGACCCTGCTTTCCGAGGGCTCCTTCTCGGCCGGTTCGGAGCTGAAGGACGGGTATCCGGAATTCACCTACGGCATCCTCAAGAAGCTCGGCTGGGACAGCCTGCTGTCGGAGAGCGAGCGCGGCACCATCGAGCGCATCGGCGGCAACAATGCCGACGCGATCTCCTGGGCCAACGACCTCTCGGGCGGCATCCAGCGCGTCTGCATCGCGAAGGGCGCAGTGCCCTTCGGCAACGGCAAGGCCCGCGTTATCGCGTGGAACCTGCCCGACCCGGTTCCGACCCATCGCGAGCCGATCTACACCCCGCGCACCGACCTCATCGCCAAGTGGCCGGCGCGTCCTGACGAGCGAACCCTGCGCCTGCCCAACCTGCATACGACGATGCAGAAGGCGGCCGTGGACAAGGGCATCGCCCGCCAGTTCCCGATCGTGCTCACCTCCGGCCGTCTCGTCGAATACGAGGGTGGCGGTGAGGAGACGCGCTCGAACAAGTGGCTGGCCGAACTGCAGCAGGACATGTTCGTCGAGATCAACCCGGCCGATGCCAGCTCGCGCGGCATTCGTGACGGAGGCTGGGTCTGGGTGAGCGGTCCGGAAGGTGGTGCCAGGGCCCGCGTCAAGGCGCTCGTGACCGAGCGCGTCGGCAAGGGTGTGGCCTTCATGCCCTTCCACTTCGGTGGATGGTTCATGGGCCAGGACCAGCGGGCCAATTATCCGAAGGGAACCGATCCGATCGTGCTGGGCGAGAGCGTCAACACGGTCACGACCTATGGCTACGACCCGGTCACTGCCATGCAGGAGACCAAGGTCACGCTCTGCCAGATCGCAGCGGCGTAAGGGAGGGGACGAGACATGGCCCGCGTCAAATTTCTCTGCGACGCCGACCGTTGCATCGAGTGCAACGCCTGCGTCACCGCCTGCAAGAACGAGCACGAGGTGCCGTGGGGCATCAACCGGCGCCGCGTCGTCACCATCAATGACGGCAAGCCGGGCGAGCGCTCCATCTCGATGGCCTGCATGCACTGCACCGACGCGCCCTGCGCGTCGGTCTGCCCGGTGGATTGCTTCTACACCACGGCCGATGCGGTGGTGCTGCACTCCAAGGACCTGTGCATCGGCTGCGGCTATTGCTTCTACGCGTGCCCCTTCGGCGCGCCGCAATATCCGAAGGTCGGCAACTTCGGTTCGCGCGGCAAGATGGACAAGTGCACCTACTGCGCCGGCGGCCCCGAGGCGGACATCACCTCCGCCGAATATGCCAAGTACGGTTCGAACCGTCTGGCCGAGGGCAAGCTGCCGATCTGCGCCGAGATGTGCTCGACCAAGGCGCTCCTGGCCGGCGACGGCGAGATCATCGCCTCGATCTACAAGGAGCGCGTCGTGAAGCGCGGTTACGGTTCGGGCGCCTGGGGCTGGAAGACGGCCTACAAGGAAACGATCACCGTTTGAGACAGGGGCCGGGTGTGACAGCGCCCGGCCTTCCGCTTGCACCGCTTCGCGGGGGACAATCATGTTCAAGACCGTTTTGGCCCGTGTGCCCGCCCTGCGCGGCCTCCTCGCGGCCCTCGCACTCATCCTGGTAACGGGCCTCGCCCAGCCCGCCTTCGCCCAGCAGCCCAACTCGGTCAATCCGACGGCGAGCTCGGTGAAGGAAGAGCAGCTCCTCAATGCCCTGCGCGATGGTTCGGCCATCGGTGGTCGCATCACCATTCCCGACCACAAGGCAGCCACGCTGATCCAGCCCGAGGGCAAGGAATGGCGTGACTTCCATCAGACAACCCTGCGCTGGATCGGCGGTCTGGCGATCCTCGGCATGATCGTGGCTCTCGTGATCTTCTACAGGACGCGCGGCAAGATCATGATCGATGCCGGCCCCTCCAGGGCCCGCATCCTGCGCTTCGGCACCTTCGAGCGCTTCATTCACTGGCTCACGGCAGGCTGCTTCATCGTTCTCGCCCTGTCAGGCCTCAACATCACCTATGGCAAGAGCCTGCTCCTGCCGATCATCGGGCCGTCGGCGTTTACCGGCCTGTCGTCCTTCTTCAAGCTCGCCCACAACTATCTGGCCTTCCCCTTCATGCTCGGCCTCGTGCTGATGTTCCTGGTCTGGGTGAAGCACAATATCTTCAACAGCGTCGACGTCGCCTGGTTCAAGGCCGGCGGCGGCCTGATCGGCGGCGGTCATCCGCCGGCCAAGAAGTTCAATGGCGGCCAGAAGATGATCTTCTGGAGCGTCATTCTCGGCGGCGCCGGCCTCTCGGTGTCCGGCTGGTTCCTGCTCTTCCCCTATCTCGCAGGCTCGGTCGGCGACCTCCAGTTCTGGAACACGGTCCATGCCGTCGTGTCCGTCCTGCTGATCTCCGCCATGCTGGCCCACGCCTATATCGGCTCGATCGGCATGGAAGGCGCCTTCGATGCGATGGGCACGGGCGAGGTGGACCTCAACTGGGCCAAGGAGCATCACAGCCTCTGGGTCGAGGAAGAGTCCCGCAAGGCCAATGGTTTGGTCCCGCAGGCGGTTCCTGCCGAATAAGCAGTCTGCACGGCTTTGACGGGCGGGGTGGCCAAGGTCGCCCCGCCCGTTTTCATGTGCGCCGGCTGGACCGCGCACAGGCGCCTGCGCCGGCTGCCCGTGCGGCGGACTTGACGGCGGATGCCTTGCCACTCGCCAGCGGGCGCGTGGGGATGCTATCCGTTTTGCGCAATCATCGGCAGGAAACATCATGCGGGTCATCGGTCTGGCGGGCTGGAGCGGAGCGGGAAAGACGACGCTTCTTGCGCGCCTCATTCCCGAACTGGTCGGGCGCGGCTACCGGGTGTCGACCGTCAAGCATGCCCATCACGGCTTCGATGTCGACCAGAAGGGTAAGGACAGCCACACCCACCGCATCAGCGGCGCCAGCGAGGTGCTTGTCGGCTCGGGGCGGCGCTGGGTCCTGATGCACGAATTGCGCGACGAGCCCGAGCCCGGCCTCGACCGCCACCTGCGCCGGCTCTCGCCGTGCGATATCGTGCTTGTCGAGGGCTTCAAGCGCCAGCTCCACCCGAAAATCGAGGTCCATCGGCTTGAGAACGGCAAGCCCTGGCTGCATACCGATGTCGCGCATGTCCAGGCGATCGTGACCGACGCCCCGCGCGATACCCTGACGCTTCCCAGCGCCCATATCGACGACATCGCGGGTGTGGCCGATCTCGTGCTCGCTCATGCGCGGCCCATCGCCGAGGTGCTCGAACGGATCGACGGCCATGCCGCAGCTGAGTGAGGATATCTTCGCCTTCGGTGGTCCGCTTCTCTCGGTCGATGAGGCCATCGCCTTGCTGCGCGAGCGTCTGGCCCCCGTGACGGAAGAGGAGAGTGTCCCGCTCGCCGAGGCCGACGGGCGCGTGCTGGCGACCGATATTGTCGCCACGCGTCCGATCCCGCCCTTTGCCAATTCCGCCGTCGACGGCTATGCGGTGCGCCATGCGGAACTGACGCCTGACGGTCCGACGCGCCTGCCTGTCGCAGGCCGCATCGCGGCTGGCCATATGGTCGGCGATGCGGATGGGACGGGCGATCGCGCAGCCCGGGCCGGGCCGGTCGGGCGAGCCTGGCGCATCTTTACAGGCGCGCCGATGCCCCCCGATGCCGATACCGTCTTCATGCAGGAGGACGTCACGCTCGAGGGCGATGCCGTGATCCTGCCGAAGGGCCTGAAGCGCGGCGCCAATGCCCGGCCAGCGGGCGAGGATGTCGCGCCCGGCGATCTGGCCTTGCCGGCGGGACGGCGGCTGCGGCCGCAGGATCTGGCGCTTGCCGCAGCGCTCGGGCTCACGCACCTTCCGGTTCGCCGTCCGCTGCGCGTGGCCGTCTTCTCGACGGGCGACGAACTGACCGAGCCCGGACAGCCACTCGGCCCGGCGGCTATTTATGACTCGAACCGCATCGCGCTTCTCTCGCTCCTGCGCCGGCAGGGCGCCGTGGTGTCCGATCTCGGCATCATCCGAGACAAGGTGGACGAACTGAGCCCCCGCCTGAGAGCGGCGGCGCGTGATCACGACCTGATCCTGACCTCCGGCGGGGTCTCCACCGGCGAGGAGGATCACGTCAAGGCGGCGGTCGAGGCATCGGGCAGCCTGATGTTCTGGCGCCTTGCCATCAAGCCCGGCCGGCCCGTTGCGCTTGGCGTCATCGACGGCACGCCCTTCGTCGGCCTGCCGGGCAATCCGGTGGCGGTCTATGTGACCTTCAGCTTCGTCGCCCGCCCCATCGTGGAATTGCTCTCGGGCGCGGCGGCGACGCAGCCATCCAGCCGCCCGGTCAGGGCCGATTTTTCCTATCGCAAGAAGGCAGGGCGGCGCGAATATGTGCGCGTGAGCCTGGAGGCCGTGAAAGACGGGCTACCTGTCGCCCGCAAGCATCCGCGCGAAGGCGCAGGCATGCTGTCCTCCCTGACCGGGACCGACGGTCTCGTCGAGCTGCCGGAGGACGGCCTCGCCGTACAGCCGGGCGATGAAGTCGCCTTCTATCCCTATGCGGGGCTCTATTGAGCCGCCGGCTGCTCCTCGTCGGTGGCGGTCATGCCCATGTCGAGGTCTTGCGTTCCCTCGCCGAAAGGCCGGAGCCGGGCGCCCGCCTGACGCTCGTGAGCCGTACGCGCTTCACCCCTTATTCGGGAATGTTGCCGGGCTGTCTGGCCCGCATCTATGCCGAGCGTGAGATGATGATCGACCTCGCTGCGCTGGCGGATCGTGCGGGCGCGGACTTCCATGAAATCGCGGCGACCGGTTTCGAGGATGGAACGCCAGCCCGTCTGACCCTTGCCGATGGCCGCACGCTGCCGGCGGATGTCGTGTCCTTCGATGTCGGGATCACCCCCGCGATCGACGCGATCTCGGGTGCGGGCGACCATGCCGTTCCGGTCAAGCCGATCGACAGTCTGATCCCGCGCATCGCCGCCATGGATCAGACCCCGCCCGCCACTCTGGTCATTGTCGGCGGCGGGCCGGCCGGAGTCGAGCTGGCCTTCGCCTTGCACCGGCGCTGGCCGGATGCGGCAATCACGCTGCTGACGGCAAGCGCCCTCGTGCCGGGCCTGAATGCCGGCATGCGGCGCCGGACCGTCCGCGCCCTCGCGCGCGCCGGGATCGCGGTCAAGCTGCAGGCATCGGTCGCCCGTATCGCCGCCGGACGGGTGGAGCTCGCCGACGGACGCATGGTCGAGGCAGCGGCGGTGCTTGTCGCAACCGGCGCCCGGGCCCCTGGCTGGCTCGCGACGACGGGCCTCGCGACCACGCAAGACGGCTTCCTGGCGATTGGCCCCGATCTGCGCGTGTCCGGAAGCGCCAGTGTCTTCGCCGTGGGCGATTGTGCGACATCCCTGACCGACCCGCGCCCCAAGGCTGGCGTATTCGCGGTCCGGCAGGGACCGGCGCTCACCCGCAACCTGCGGGCTGCCTTGCGGGGCGAGGCGCTCGAGGCCTTCACCCCCCAGCACGACTATCTCGTGCTGCTGTCGACCGCCGACGGCTCCGCCATTGGCGGGCGCGGATCATGGCTCGCGGGTGAGGGCCGCTGGCTCTGGTGGCTGAAAGACCGGATCGACCGGGGCTTCATGGCCCGCTATCGCGGTTGACCGGCTCGCGCGATTGACGCGGCTCAAGGCGCGGCTGTGACCGGACCGCTTGATGGGCGCAGGAAGCCTCGAACGGCAGGAGCACCGATGGGCGTGATCAGGGTCACCGACCGGCAGGGCACGATTCATGAGCTGGAGGCCCTCGAAGGCTGGCGGGTGATGGAGATCATCCGCGACTGGGGACTGCCCATGGAAGGCACATGCGGTGGAGCCTGCGATTGCGCGACCTGCCACGTCATCGTGGCGCCCCAATGGGCCGACCGGCTCTTCCCCCCGCGCGAGGAGGAACTCGACAAGCTCGATGAGCTGCCCCTGATCGAGCCGACCTCCCGCCTGTCCTGCCAGATCCTCTATAGTCCGGAACTCGACGGGCTGGAGGTTACGCTTGCGCCGGAAACCTGACGGTCAGACTTCCGTCCCCCGGATCATGCCGATAATGCCGGAAAAGTCGGTGTCGCCCCCGCCGGCCGAGACGAAGAGCGAATAGAGCTGCGCTGCGGCCGCCCCCAGCGGGGTCGCAGCCCCGCTCGCAGCTCCGGCCTCCTGCGCGAGCCTGAGATCCTTGAGCATCAGCTCGGCCGAAAAGCCCGGCCGGTAATCGTTGTTCGCGGGCGAGGTCGGAACGGGGCCGGGAACCGGGCAATAGGTGGTCAGCGACCAGCATTGCCCCGAAGAGGTCGAGGACACATCGAACAAAGCCTGATGTGAAAGGCCAAGCTTCTCGGCAAGCGCGAAGGCCTCGCAGACGCCGATCATCGAGATGCCGAGGATCATGTTGTTGCAGATCTTCGCCGCCTGCCCGGCGCCGGCCGTGCCGCAATGCACGCTCTTGCGTCCCATCAGGGCGAGAAGGGGCTCTGCCCGCGCAAAGGCCTCGGGGCTGCCGCCGCACATGAAGGTCAGTGTGCCTCCCTTCGCCCCGACCGTTCCGCCCGAGACCGGCGCGTCGAGAGGCAGGCATTCATGGGTGACCGCAAGCGCATGCGCCTTGCGCGCGCTCTCCACATCGATCGTCGAGCAGTCGATGAGCAGCGTACCGGGCGCGACCTGCGGCGTGATCTCGCCCCAGACCGCGAGGACATGCCGGCCGCCCGGCAGCATGGTAATCACCACCTGTGCGCCGTTGGCGGCCTCTGCCGCCGAGGCTGCCACGGTGATGCCCGCTGCACGGGCCTGCTCGCAGGCCACTGCGCCGAGGTCGAACCCGTGAACCTGATGGCCTGCCTTCACGAGATTGGCGGCCATCGGCCCGCCCATATTGCCGAGCCCGATAAAGGCGATGGTCGTCATGGCCGTCCCCCCTTGCTGCCGGTCATTGCCGCGTCAGGCCCCGCCCGACGATGACCTGCATGATCTCGTTGGTTCCCTCGAGAATGCGGTGCACACGCAGGTCGCGCACGATCTTCTCGATCCCGTAATCGGCCAGATAGCCATATCCGCCATGGATCTGCAGGGCCGCATCCGCGACCTCGAAACCCGTATCCGTTGCGATGCGCTTGGCCATGGCACAGAGCGCCGTGGCATCCGGCGCTTTCCCATCGAGCGCAGCGGCCGCCCGCCACAACAGGCTACGTGCCGCCTCCAGCCGCATGGCCATGTCGGCGAGACGAAACTGCACGCTCTGGAATTCTGCGATGGCCTGCCCGAAGGCGCGCCGCTCGCGGGCATAGGCGATGGCCCTGTCGAGCGCAGCCTGCGCGCCGCCGAGGGAGCAGGCCCCGATATTGAGCCGACCCCCGTCGAGCCCCGCCATGGCGATGCGGAACCCCTCGCCCTCGGCCCCGATCCGGTTGGCTGCGGGCACGCGGCAGCCTTCCAGGATGACCTGCCGCGTCGGCTGGGCATTCCAGCCCATCTTCTTCTCGTTGGGGCCGAAAGACAGGCCCTCCGTCCCGTCCTCGACGACGAAGGTCGAGATGCCGGCAGGGCCGTCC
>JBIPLL010000737.1:0-3619 GCA_044368425.1 Beijerinckiaceae bacterium | reverse complement strand
AACGTATTTCACAGAAGGGTCTCCTTCCCAAGGAGTTACCATTAAGTTCATCCTCGATAAAGGATCAGTCCGTGTCGAAAGCACCGGCGTGGCCAGTGGACTTCAGCGAGGATCAGGTGGACGCAAAAGAGCAGGCAGAACTGGATCAGGAGATGGTGCTGGTGCAGCAGGAGCATCAGAAACGAATGGGCAAGGTTCCTTCTCCCTAGCGCCTGCCGCTGCTCGCGCAAAGAAGCGAGCCTCCCTGCGAGTTAAGCTAACCCGTGAAGCACTGACCGATGCTGCGCTTTCGCAGGCGTCGTGGAAAGAAGGAGCGTCGGGACGGGAGACCCTCAAAGAACATTACGGCGAAGACGCTGACCTGTTCCAGAAACTGCTCGGCATCGCCGGCTTCCACACGATCCCGGCTGAATTGACAAAAGATGAGGTCGTTTAAAGGCATTTCACCATCATGATCATTTGAACGGCTTTACGCAACGTGGCTGCTGAAACTCTTTGCAGATGACAGCCAGGTCAGGTGATTTCGCTCGTGCTAGTTGTGCTCAGAGGATGGGGTGTTTCTGAAACAGGTTTTCGCGATGCCAGACGAGGAATGGTGTGTGCTCGGCGGTGAGCCAACGTAGCTTAATGGGCTGATTGAGGGCCAGCTTCGTTCGGGTTTCGATGTCGAGTCGTGGGGAGAAGACAGCGACTCCCAGATCATCGAAGGTCATGAGGCCACGGTCAAAGAGAGCGTCGAGATGGGCGCAGAGGAGGAAGCCGTTGAAGACGTTCAGGCGTTCAGCGTCGGTGGCACATTTGGCCCAGGGTTTGGCGTGGCTGGCGCGAAGGAGTTCGGGAAAGGCGATGCCGGTGACGGCGCAGGCACCGCCCCAGTAGTCCATCAGGGCAGCGCGGAAGAGGTCCTGGCCGCGGCGTTGTTTGACGAGGGCAAGCACTTCGGTGGTGCTCGGTGGGTTGGCATCGAGCTTCGCGATCTCGGCGGCGTAGTGCTCGGCGGCTTGGTTCGGAAGGGACATCGCCAGTTCGGCGGCACGGCGCAACAGACGGCCCAAGCAGGCTTCGCTGGCGGCTTGGAAGGTGTCACCGCCTGTGTGCAGTTCCGGCAGACTGCGGATCAGTTCGACGGTGGGCGGACCTTTGGGGAAAGTCACTTGCCAGACGTCGGGCGTGGCCGAAGGGGTGATATGCGCTTCGGCCTTGTGGCGGGCGGAATACATCACCACGCGCTCCGGGGTGCTCTCCCGCACGTTCTCCCAGCCGTGGGCATAGCCGGCTTTTTCGATGAGAGTGCGTTCGAGGGAGTTCATGGGTGCATGTGGCGCTGATTGTCTCCGTTCACCCGAGAAGCGGCAGTACCTCAGCCATCACTTGGCTGAGGATAGGTTTATACGCGGTGTGTCCAGCTACCAAGCGGGTTGCGTCCACATTTGCAATCTTATCGGACTTGGAATCGATGGGGCCGCGCCCCACCGGATCACTCGTGAAGGCCGTGCCTGTTTTGTAGAGATACTTGAGCACGTTGTCCCGCTGGCTGTAGCAATTGACGATTTTCCCCGACACTGCTTTCGCGGCTGTTTCCCAGTGCTGGGGCTCCCTGCCTACGGCACCGCCAAGGAGAATCGCGTGGGCCACTTTTGGTGCCCCCTTCCGCGTCGCAAGGTTCTCCAAGGCGTAGAAGATGACCCGGGCTCCGAGGGAATGGCCCACCAGGATGAACTTTCGCTTTTGTGTTGTCCGACACAGCATGTCCGCGATCAGAGCCCCCGTCATCATGGATTTAACCATCGCCACATGCCAAGGGTTCCCTGCCAACTGAAGCCCCATCAAAACAGAACCCAGGCCCATCGAGGGCTTCTTCATCGCCTTCGTGGCGAGGTTGGCGAGATGGGGCATTCCGTTTTTATGCAGACCAAGGGCAGCCATGGCTCCTAGATCTCCCAAAGCTTTCGACTCCCATAAAATGTGATACCACGGACTGTCGGGGAAGGATCGAGCGAGTCCGTCCACCCATTCTTTTTCGACACCCTTGATGCCTTGGGTCAGAAACCCATCAAGGCAAATGACCGCCGGCCCTTTTCCGCTGCCCTCGTTGATTCGTCGAACGCGGAAATCTGCGACCTCACGGGCATAGGTATTGGCGATGAGGCCACCTTGCCATGCGCCTATGGCCGCGCCTGCGGCAGTCACAACCATGGTTCCTCCTGCCACGGTGCTCCCGAGTGCCGCAAGTGAGGCGCTTGTCAAAGCTGCGCCAGATAGCGATCCAATCGCGGTTCCGGTGCCTGCCGCCCCAAGAACGCCAAGGGACCCAAGAGCAGAGGCCAATGCTGGTGCGGAAGCCACTGCTGCGGGTGTGATCATAGCAGCCGCAGCCAGGGCGGCGGTGACGACTTTGGTTCCCTTGGAGTAATTGAAGGAATCGCGTTCGGCGAGATGGAGATATTCACTGATATCGGGAATCCGTTCGTGGAGGCGCTCAAAGCTGGCGATCTGCCCTTTGTGCACGGCGCAGTAGGCTTCGCAGACTCGTGAGCTGATTTGTGTCAACCACCCATCATCCTTTGGAGGAATTGTGCCTAAAGCCATGTGAGTGCACCCGAACGCGATGCATTTCACTGTATGGTTGCCGCAGTTCTGGCAGGCGTAGTCATTTCTACCGATCCAGTCGTGCCGAAGTCGTCGATGATTGGTGCGCTTAAAGCAGGATGAGCACCATCGATCCTTCTCCATTTCCGCCAATAACGAGGGAGGACACTCGACATCGAAGCTGCTGATCACGAAACTGCTGCACTTACAGTTTCGGCATACACTGTCTTTATTGAACCGATGCTTCTTCATGATGCTGGTTCTACTTGGCTGACTTGCCGCAGTTGCATGCCTTGCAAAGCAACTGGGCGTTTGCCAGGGATGTGGCACCGCCGCGGCTGTAGGCTTTGCGATGATCCACCTCGGCTTGCTCGAAGGTGATTAGTCCCGAGCAGTTGCCTCGGGCTTCCGGGTTGGGACAGCGAAGGCGGTTGTTCCAGACTTTCGTCGACTGCCACAGGGCGTATTTGAGTTCCTTGCCGAACAGACGGCTTGCTGCCAGGCGCTTGGGGAAACAGGGTTGGAGGATTGCATACCAAAAATCATGACGTGTCCTGCGGTTGCGCAGTTGATCTGTGGCCTCTCTCGTCGCGACGACATACTCCGCCAGTTTTCGATCGCGAAGTGGCAGCGACCTGTAGCGTGCCACCTTCTCGTTCATCTTGGCGAGTTTGTTGAGCGCGTTGCCGACTGCATTTCGAGCCTGACGGTTCTGCGCGGCATCGTTGGTCACGGCACGTTGGCTGAGCAGTTCCAGCAGGGCTCCGATAAAGGAGTAAAAGTCGGCTTTCTTTGAGATGCGACTGTTCTTCATGCCTTCATCGCCCATGATCCGCCGGGCCCATTCGATGGCTGTGCTCACCGCTTTCTCGGCCTTGTTCAGCCGAGCCTTTGGCAGGTCGTCCAAGCGCATAAATTCGTCCAGCTTGAGCCTGCGATCGGAGATGCCGCCATTCAGGTGGATGGTGCAAAGCTCCAGCAGCATCTCGTGATACTGGTAGCGGTCCATTTCCGCCTTGGAGAACACCCG
>JBIPLL010000084.1:0-8164 GCA_044368425.1 Beijerinckiaceae bacterium | reverse complement strand
CGCATAGGTGCCGCCCGGATCGCTTTCGACCTTGCGCGCGAGAAGATCCACAAGTGTATCGCTAATCGGGATCATCCGACTTCCTTGTCCGGTTCAGGCTGTTCTGCGGAAGCGCTCTGCGATCAGGAGGAGAACCGTCACGACGACGAAGACCACGACCGATACCGCTGCGAGCGTTGGGTTGAGCTGCAGGATCATGTCGTCCCACATCTGCTTCGGGAGCGTCGTCGCCAGACCGCCGCTGATGAAGATCGCAATCGTCAGCTCGTCGAACGAGGTGATGAACGCAAAGAGCAGGGCCGCGATCAGCCCTCCCTTGATGATGGGCAGCGTCACGCCCCTCAGCGTCTGCCAGCGGTTGGCACCCAGCGTCGCGGCCGCCTGATCGAGCCGGATGTCGTAGGTCTTGAGCACGGCTGCGATAGTGACGACAGTGAAGGGCAGCGCGAGGACCGTATGTCCGATGATCAGGCCCGCATTGCTGGCGACGAGGCCAAGCCGGGCGAACAGATAGAACATGCCGACCGCAATCACGATGCGCGGTACGATCATCGGGGCGAGAAACAGGGCAAAAAGCACCGCCGACCAGCGCGTCCGCGTATGCGCCAGCGCCAGTGCCGCACCCAGCCCGATGCCGGTGGCGAGAATAGCGGTCGCCAGCGCCACGAGGAAGGAGCGGGCCGTCGCGCTGATCCAGAGCGGCGACGTGAAATAGGTCTCGAACCAGCGCACGGAATAGCCGGGAGGGGGAAACTCCAGGAAATCGGAGCTCGTGAAGCCGATCGGAATGACGAGCAGGGTCGGCACGATGAGAAAGGCGATCAGCAGCCACGAATAGGCGGGCAGGATCATCCGCCCGACACGCGCGCCCGGTCCGCGACGCAACGGCATGGCGAGCAGGCTGGAGATCCGCGCCGCCACCGCGAGCACGCCCTGCCCTGCCGAGCGCAGGCGTCCCGAGCCCTCGTTCGCCGCACCTCCCGACACCGAGGAAAGGCCGAAGAGCCGGTCATAGATTGCGACGGCGACGAGCGCCGTCACCAGCATCATCATCGCAAGCGCGCCGGCGAACGACCAGTTGAGCAGCTCGGAGATCTGCACGATGATGAGCTGGGCCAGCATCGTCTGCTGCCGCCCGCCCAGGAACGCCGGCACGATGAAAAAGCCGAGCGACGAGATGAACACCAGCAATCCCGCGGCGGTCACGCCCGGCAGCGACAGCTTGAAATAGATCAGCCAGAACCCGTGCGCGGGATCCGCGCCGAGCGTCTGCGCAGCCGCGACGAGGCGCCTGTCGATGCTGGTCATGACAGGCAGCATGGTCATCACCGCCAGCGGCACCATGGTGTGCACCATGCCGACGAGCACGCCGAATTCGTTGTGGATCAGCGGCAAAGGCTCCGAAACGATGCCAGTCCCCAGCAGGATGTCGTTCAAGACACCCGACCGCCCGAGCATGATCATCCAGGCAAAGGTCTTGACCAGATAGCTGGTCCAGAACGGGATCACGACGAGAAGCAATGCCCTGTTGCGCAGGTGCTCCGGCCGGCCTGCGATCCAGTAGGCGAGAGGGTAGCCAACCACGATGGAAATCAGCGCCGTCAGCGCGGCGATCCTGAAGGTGATGCCGAGAACCCTGACATAGACGTCCGAGGCGAGGATGCGCGAATAGGAGCTCAGGCTCCATGCACCGGTCTCGTTGTCGGTCACGCTGAGCAGCAGGAGGCTGCCCACCGGATAGACGAAGAACACTGCCAGAAACGCGAGGCCCGGAACGGCCAGCCAGAGCGGATCGGGCCTGCGCATCACGCGGCGCATCAGGCTCATGGCACGAGCACCGCAGAATCCGGGCTCCAGCCGACAGTGACGGTTTCACCGCGCCGAGGCACTGCGGCCCCTGCGGGCAGGCGGATGACGACCTCCAGATCCCCGACAAGCGCGCCGATGATGCGCGTCTCGCTCCCCGCATAAACGACATCCCGGACGCGCGCATCGAGACGGTTCGGCAGGTCGGCGCGTGGAAGAAGATGTTCCGGGCGCACGACAAGGGCAGCCTCGCCCTCACGACCCGCTGCATCCGACGGGACCACGAAGGCGCCGTGCGGTGTCTCCAGGCGAAGCGGCCCACCCTGGCCACCCGACAGCCGTCCCCGGAAAATATTCGAGATGCCGATGAAGTCGGCGGCAAAGGCCGAGCAGGGCCGCATGTAGATCTCGTGCGGCGTTCCCAGCTGCTCGATCCGGGCATGGTTCATCAGGCAGATCCGGTCGGACAGCGCGAGCGCCTCCTCCTGATCATGCGTGACATAGACGATCGTCGCGCCGCTTTCCCGATGCAACCGCTTGATCTCGATCTGCATCTGGTCGCGCAGTTTCTTGTCGAGCGCACCCAGCGGCTCGTCCATCAGGATGATCGAAGGCTGGTAGACGAAACAGCGGGCCAGCGCGACGCGCTGCTGCTGCCCGCCCGACAATTCGCGCGGGAAGCGCCCTGCCAGATGGCCCAGATGCACCATGTCGAGCGCATCCGAGACCCTGCGCGCGATCTCGGCCGCTGCGCGCCGGCGCATCTTCAACGGGAAGGCGATGTTCTCCGCGACGGTCAGGTGCGGAAACAGGGCATAATGCTGGAATACGAGCCCGATATCCCGCTTGAAAACCGGCACATGGGAGTGGTCGTTCCCGTCGATGAAGATCTTGCCGCCGGAGGCTTCCACAAGACCGCAGACGAGCTGGAGGAGCGTGGTCTTGCCCGAGCCCGACGGGCCGAGCAGCGTCAGAAACTCGCCGCCCGGCACCTGGAGCTGGGTAGGCTCCAGGGCCGTGACAGGGCCATAACGCTTGCACAGCCCCTCGACGCGCAGTTTCGGTGGCGACAGGCCAATGGATAAAGCACTCGCCGCCACCGATTCTCTCCTCAGGCCAGGATCCAGCTGTTGAAGCGCTCGGTGACCGCAGCGCGGTTGGCACTCCACCAGTTCTCGTCGGCAATCGCCATCTGCTTGAGATTGACCGGTGAGGTCGGCAGGTCGACGGCGCGCTTCTCGGGAATCGTCTTGTAGGCGTCGAGATTGGTCGGTCCGTAGGCGAGGAGTTCCGTGAACAGAGCCTGCTGCTCGGCCGACGCGCAGAACCTGACAAAGGCCCGCGCGGTTTCCGCCTTCGGGGCACCCTTCGGGATCGCCCAGCCTTCGATCGAGTAGAGACCCTGGTTCCACACGATCCTTGCCGGCGTACCGCCATCGATGACCGCCTGGAAACGTGCGTTCCAGCCGGAGATCAGATCGACCTCGCCGCTTTGCAGCAGCTGGGTCGTCTGTGCGCCACCGGTCCACCACACAGCGATATGCGGCTTGATCGTATTGAGCTTCTTGAAGGCCCGCTCAACGTCGAGCGGATAGAGCTTGTCGAGCGGTACGCCGTCGGCGAGGAGCGCCTGTTCAAGCGTATCGATCGGATTCTTGCGCAGCGAGCGCCGGCCGGGGAACTTCTGCACGTCGAAGAAGTCCGCCCAGCTCGTGGGAGCCTGCTTCATCTTGTCCGTGCGGTAGGCGAAAACCGTCGAATAGACGTCCGTGCCCATCCAGAGCGGCGAGATCGCCTCCGGCATCAGCTTGGGCACATCGGCATGGGCGAAGCCGATCGGCTCAAGAAGGTTTTGCCTGGCAAGGATGTCCCTTGCCGAGAGCGTCAGCGTGCAGACATCCCAGATGTAGGACTTGGTGTCGACCATGGCCTTGAACTGGGCGGTCGGCTCCGCTTCGCGGGCCACATTGACCACCTTGTTGCCGGTCGCCTTCTCGAAGGGGTCGTAGAACGCCTTGCGGAAGGCCGGGCCGAACGGGCCGCCGGGATCGGCGACGGTGATCTGGGTCGATGCGAAGGCGCGGCCGATATAGGCCGGCGCGGCGACAGCCATCGCGGCCGCCCCTGCGGTTGCGCCCAGCAGGTGGCGGCGAGTCAATTCCGGCGATTTCGATGTCATTTCATCTCTCCCATTCCATGTCTCGTCCGCGCCGCCCCCTGGTCGTACGCGTTCAAGTCTTTCGGGCCGCCCTCTGTGCGAGGAAGGCTTCCATCATTCGGGCCGGCTCGCCCGTGGCATAGGCTTCGCGCTGGTTGCGCACGCCCGCGGCCAGCGCATCCTGCAATCCGGCCTGGGTCACTTCGCGAAAGCGGGCCCTGTTCAGGCGCATGGCGACAGGCGGCTTCGACGCGAGATCCTGCGCGATCCGCAGAGACGCAGCCATGACCTCTTCCCTTGGCACCAGACGGCTGAGGACACCGACGCGGACGCATTCATCGGCGTCCATCATGCGACCGGTCAGTGTCAGGTCGATCGCATGGGCGAGACCCATGATCTCGCGCATGATCCACGGGCCGGTCGTGCTTGCGATGCCGGAATTGATCTCCGGCTGCCCCATTGTGACGCCGGGATGGCCAACACGGATGTCGCACAGCAGGGCCACCTGGAACGCGGAGCCGGCTGCAACGCCATTCAGGGCCGCAACGACCGGCTTCGACAGCGACCGGATGCGCTCGTAGAGACGCTCCCACTCCCCGATCCACAGCTCGGCGCGGTCGGGATCGAATGTCCTGGTCTCGTTCAGGTCCTGCCCGGCACCGAAGGCACGGTCGCCCGCCCCTGTGAGGACGACCGCGCGAATGGCCTCGTTCGCCTCCATGGCGTCGAATGCCTCGACGAGCTCCTCGCGCATCCTGGCATGCCAGGCGTTGAGGACGGCTGGACGGTTCAGCGTGACGATCCCGACATTGCCCCGGATCTCGCTGAGAATGAATTCTCCCATCCACCACTTCCTATTATTGCATTCCAATAATTAATATTGAACAATTGACGGGACAGCTTGTCAATGGCGATGATGCGGCAATGGAGACCCGTGTGACGATGACCACCCTCGACGAGACACGCCCCGACACCGAGCGAAAGCAGAAGGGAGCCCGCCCCCGGGCGAGCGATCCCCTGATGGTTTCGTCGGTAGAGAAGGCATTCCGGGTGCTCGACGTCTTCGGACCAGGCCGCCAGACCCTGAGCCTGTCGCAGGTGGCGGAACTGGCCGGCATGGACATCAGCGCAGCGCAGCGCTTTACCCACACGCTGCAGAAGCTCGGTTATCTGGCGAAGGATGCAGAGACGCGACGCCTCGCCTTGACACCAAAGACACTCGATCTCGCGGGGCGCTTCCTGCGTGGGCACAAGCTCGTCAACGTGGCGATGCCGTACCTCATGCATCTGAGCAAGGAGACGGAAGAAACCGTCAACCTGACGCTGCTCGACGGCACGGAGATCATCTTCGTGGCACGCTTCATGAGCAGGCACATGCTCAATACCGACGTCGTGATCGGCACGCGGATGCCGGCTTATTGCACGGCGCCTGGTATCGCGATCCTGTCGAGATTGCCCGGCAAGGAAGCTGCCGCCATTCTCGACCGGTCGGCTCTCGTCGCCCACACGGAGCATACGACCTGGGAGCGCGACAAGCTGATCGCGAAGATCGCCCTGTCGGAAAAGCAGGGCTATGCGACGCAGTTCGAGGAATTCTTCCTGGGTGATGCCTCGATAGCGGCAGCAATCGTCGACGCGCGCGGGCGCCCGCAAGGCGCGATCAATCTGGCCGCCCCGTGCTCGAGATATTCACGCGAGGAGATGGTCGAGCGTTTCGCGCCTTTGGTCGTGGCGGCCGCTCAGACCATCTCGCGAGCCTGACGATGCAGGACAGGGCCGCTACAGCAGCGCAGTTCGTCCGCGCGGTGCCCCGCACGGGCGAGATGTTGTCTTTCGCCTTCGATGGCGAGGCGCTGTCGGGTTATGCCGGTGAGACGGTGATGACCGCCCTGCTCTGCGCGACGTCGCGCGTCCGACGCTTCGAATTCTCGGATACGGACCGTGCCGGCTTCTGCGTGATGGCCGCCTGCCAGGATTGCTGGTTGTGGATGCACGACGGGGAGCGCATCCGCGCCTGCACCACGCCGCTGGCAGCCGGAATGCGCCTGTGGAGCGCGGCCCCGCCTGCGCCGGGAGCCTGACATGAAGGTCGTCGTGGTCGGCGCAGGGCCGGCAGGCATCAGGACCGCCCAGACGCTGGCGCGCCAAGGCCTGCGGCCGGTCTTGCTGGACGAGGCCATGCGTCCCGGCGGACAGGGCTATCGGTCCCCCGCGGCGGGCATCGCGCTCGACATCAGCAGCCTGATGGGTTCGCAGTTCGACAAATATAGGCGTCTGCATGCCGACTTTGCCGCGCTGCAGACCCAGATCGACTACCGGCCCGGAACGCTGGTCTGGGCCATCGACGGGCGCGACCTTCACATCGTCCGCGATGGTGTGGCGCAGACGCTCCCCTTCGATGCTCTCGTTGTCGCCAGCGGCGCGACGGACCGGGTCATGCCGCTGCCGGGCTGGACGCTTCCGGGCGTCTTCTCGCTGGGCGGGGCGCAGATCGCACTGAAGGACCAGGGCTGCCTCGTTGGGCGACGGGTGGTCTTTTGCGGCTCGTCACCTCTTCTGTCGCTGGCGGCAGCACAATATGCCGCGCTCGGAGCGCAGGTCGTGGCCGTCTGCGACACCACGCCTCTTGCGGACAAGATCGCGGCGGCGCCGCTGCTCTTGACGCAGGCAGGCACGCTGGCACGCGGCATCGGCTATCTGGCGGGGCTGCGGCGTGCCGGCATCCCGCTCCTGTTCGCAGCGATGCCTCGCCGGATCGAAGGCGACGGGCGGGTTCAGGCTGTTGTGCTGACCGACAGGAAGGGGCGCGAAAGGCGGCTTGCCTGTGATGCGGTGGCGCTTGGATATGGGCTGAAGCCAGAGACTCAGCTCGCGGAACTGGCCGGAGCCTCGTTCGCCTTCGACGGCGACTTCCGTCTCTGGCTGCCCGTCGCCGACCCGGACGGGCGAGCGGGCCCCAATCTTTATATCGCAGGAGATGGTGCAGCGATCGGCGGGGCCGATGCAGCCGAAATCGGCGGCGAACTCGCAGCCCTCGCCTTGCTGGCCGATGCCGGAAGGGCGGCACCGACCGAAAAGATGACGGACCTGCGGCGGCGCCTTCAGCGCCTGCGCCTGTTCCAGAAAGGTCTCGCCAGGGCCTTCGCCTGGCCGCACCGCGAGGCCGCCACGCTGCCGGACGAGACAATCCTGTGCCGCTGCGAAGGCATCACGGCAGGCGACGTTCGCGCATCGCTGGCCGCGGACCTGATCCCGCCGGAGGTCAACCGCGTCAAGGCCTTCACGCGCTGTGGCATGGGCCGTTGCCAGGGGCGGATGTGCGGCCCCGCCTTGCAGGAGATCGTGGCAGCTCACGCTGCCGTGCCGGTGGATAGCGTCGGGAGGCTGCGCGGCCAGGCTCCGGTCAAGCCCGTTGCGCTCTCGGCGGCGCTGGAACGCACCTCATGATGCGCGAGAGCGAAACCCTCGTCATCGGCGGCGGCCTGATCGGCGTCTGGACCGCCTATTTCCTCGCAAAGCGCGGGCGTAGCGTCACCCTGATCGAGAAGGATACCGTCGGCATCCAGTCGAGCGGTGTCAATTTCGGCAATCTGCGGCTGCAGGGCCGCCATCCGGCGCAGTATCCTCTCTCGCTCCGTGCCCAGGAATTGTGGGAACAGATCGGGCAGCTCATCGGCGACACGTGCGAATTCGAGAAGACCGGCCACCTCTATTGCGCCTTCGACGACGCGGAGACAGCCCGGCTGCGCGGATATGCCGATATATCGCGCTCCTTCTGCATCGACATCGAAACGCTTGGCCGGAACGAGCTGCGCAGCCGGTTCCCGTGGATTGGCGACCATGTCGTGGAAGCCACCTTTTCCGCACGCGATGCGGTTGCCAATCCAAGGCTCGTCACCCCGGCCGTGGCTCGTGCGGCCAGAGGCCTGGGAGCCGAGGTCGTCGAGGACTGCCGGATCATCTCCGTCGAGCATGGCCCGCGCGGATTCGAGCTGCGTGCGCAGGACGGCCGGTCCTTTCGCGGCGCGCATCTCGTCAATTGTGCAGGAGCATGGGCTGCGGATTTCGCGCGCGAATTCGGCGAGGATGCCCCCGCATTCGCGGCCGGCCCCCCGCAATTCGTGACGGAACCGTGCCCGTTTCTGGTCGAGCCCTCGATACAATCAATCGACGGCTCGGTGATCGCCCGCCAGACCCGTC
>JBIPLL010000082.1:0-8262 GCA_044368425.1 Beijerinckiaceae bacterium | reverse complement strand
AAATCCTGTCGGGCCGGACCAAGGACAAGAATCTCGGCTACATCGCCGAATATCTGACCAATATGGGCATCGAGCTGCGCGAGGTCCGCGTCGTCCCCGACGACGAGGGCGAGATCGTGCCGGCCATCGTCGCGTTGCGCCACCGCTACACCTACCTGTTCACCACCGGCGGCATCGGCCCCACCCACGATGACATCACGGCCGACTGCGTGGCGAAGGCCATGGGCGTGAGCATCGACGAGGACGAGCGGGCGATCGCCGTGATGCTGGAGCGCTACAAGCCCGAGGACCTCACGCCCGCCCGCAGGCGGATGGCGCGGATCCCGGCCGGCGCGACACTGATCGACAATCCGATCTCGCGGGCGCCGGGCTTTCGTGTCGGCAATGTCATCGTGATGGCGGGCGTCCCCTCCATCATGCAGGCCATGCTCGACGATGCCGCGCGCGGCCTCGAAGGCGGCGCGAAGATGATCGTCGAGACCATCGACGGGGCCGGCGTGCCCGAGGGCATCTATGGCGACGGGCTGGGCGCCATAGCGAAAGCGCATCCGGGCCTGTCCATTGGCTCCTATCCCTCCTTCCGCGACGGCGTCTTCCGCAACCAGATCGTGGTGCGCGGCAAGGACGGCGAAGCGGTTTCAGCCGCCGCCCGGGAGATCGAGGCCTTCATCGCCACGCTTCGCCCCGACGCAATTCCCGCCTGATCCTGCCCGAAAGAGACAGCCATGGCCCAGCCGAGCAACAAGGCCTTCCCGGTATCCTGGGACCAGTTCCACCGCGATGCGCGCGCGCTTGCCTGGCGGCTGGCCGAGCAGGGCCCCTTCGAGGCCATCATCTGCATCACGCGCGGCGGGCTCGTGCCGGCTGCCATCATCTCGCGCGAACTCGACACCCGCCTGATCGAGACGGTCTGCATCGCGAGCTATCATGACTACGCCAATCAGGGCGAGCTGGTCGTGCTCAAGGACATCTCGCCCGCCGTCAAGGCCATCGGCGACGGGCGCGGCAAGGGCGTCCTCGTCGTTGACGACCTGACTGACACCGGCAAGACCGCCAAGGTGGTCAGGGCCATTTTGCCGAACGCCCATTTCGCGACGGTCTATGCCAAGCCGCAGGGTCGCCCGATGGTCGACACCTTCATCACGGAAGTCTCGCAGGACACCTGGATCTTCTTCCCCTGGGACATGGCCCTGACCTATCAGGAGCCCATCGCCAAGGCGCAGAAGGAAGCCTGAATCCGGGCAGAACAGGCTGGATACCGGGCACGGCAGAAAATCCTTCGAGCGCCGCGACATCCCCTGCCCCCTTGCGGGCAAGGGTCGGGGACGGGGGTGGCAAATGTGTCGTGACGAGGCCAGCCGGTGGTCTGACACGAGGAAGAGCCGGCTGCGCCGCACGGGCTCTTCCCGCGTCCGGCGCCATCGTCTAGCGTGACCGACGAGGAAACGGGACGCAACACGGCGAAGGCCGCTCGCCCGCCGGGAGGAACAGATGCCCCTACCCTTCGACGTGAAGACGACCCGGCGCACGCTGTTCGAGGCGCTGCTGGATGCCGGCGCGCGCCACGGGCGGCGCAAGGTCGCGCTGGAGGACCCGGAGCGCAATCCCCTCACCTATCACCGCCTGACGCTGGGCAGCCTCGTGCTCGGCCGCAAGCTCGCCGCCCTGTCGCAGCCCGGCGAGAAGGTCGGCGTGCTGATGCCGAACGTGCAGGCGCTCGCCGTGGTGCTGTTCGGGCTGTCGGCTTTCGGCCGCGTGCCGGCCATGCTGAACTTCACGGCCGGCTTGCGCAACATCTCCGCCGCCTGCCGCGCGGCGCAGGTCACCACCATCGTCACCGCGCGCCGCTTCATCGAGGGCGCCAAGCTCGACGACGTGGTGCAGGGCCTTGCCGAAAGCGGCCTGCGCATCGTCTGGCTGGAGGATGTGCGCGCCAGCCTCGGCATCCTCGACAAGATCCGCGGCGTCGTCGACAGCTGGCGCCCGCGCGCCATCGCCCGCGCCCATGGCCGCGATCCCGACGCGCCGGCCGTGGTGCTCTTCACCTCCGGTTCGGAGGGCCATCCCAAGGGCGTCGTGCTCTCCCACGCCAACCTGATCGCCAATGCCGGCCAGGTCGCGGGGCATGGCCATGCCGTGTTCACGTCAAAGGACGTGATCTTCAATCCCCTGCCGGCCTTCCACTCCTTCGGACTGACGGCCGGCCTGCTGACGGGCCTCCTCCACGGCATGAAGGTCGTGCTCTATCCAAGCCCGCTGCACTACCGGCAGATCCCCCGCCTCATCCGCGAGACAGGCGCCACGATCCTGTTCTCCACCGACACCTTCCTGCAGGGCTATGTGCGCGCCACGGAGGGCGATGACCTCGCAGGCGTCAATTATGTCGTGGCCGGCGCCGAGCGCGTGAAGGACGAGACGCGCCGCCTCTGGAGCAAGACGGGCGCCGTCATCCTTGAGGGCTATGGCGCGACCGAATGCGCGCCCGTGATCGCCTGCAACCTGCCCGACGGCAACCGCACCGGCACGGTCGGCACGATCCTTCCCGGCATCCGCCATCGCATCGAGCCGGTCGAGGGCATCCACGATGCCGGCCGCCTCGTCGTCAGCGGCCCGAACGTGATGCTGGGCTACCTTCGCCACGACAAGCCCGGCGTGATCGAGCCGGTGCCCGACGGCTGGTACGACACGGGCGATATCGTCAGCCTCGACGCCGACGGCTTCGTCACGATCCGGGGGCGCGCCAAACGCTTCGCCAAGATCGCGGGCGAGATGGTTTCGCTCGCCGCCGTCGAGACCGTGATCGGCCAGCTCTGGCCGGACCAGAACCACGTCGTCGTCGCCTTGCCGGACCCGCGCAAGGGCGAGCAGCTCATCCTCGTGACCGAGAAGCCGGACGCCGACCGCGACACGCTCCTCGCCTATGGCAAGGCGCAGCACCTGCCCGAGCTCTGGATGCCGCGCGCCATCCTCGTCGTGCCCGCGATCCCGGTGATGGGCTCAGGCAAGACGGATGTGATGGCGACCGTCGAACTCGCCAAGGCAAACCGCCCCTTGCTGTGAACGCAGTGCATGGCTCATCCCGGCGCTCTCGACAGCGCGGGCCTGCGGCGTCATCTTGCGCGCCATGTTGCACCATCGCTTCGCTTGCCGCAGATCATCACCGCGTTGCGCGGCACGCCACATCATCGCGCCCGCGCTGGCCGCTTGCCTGTTGCTGCCGGGCGCAGCTCTGGCGCAGGGCGCGCCCGGCGAGCAGATCGCCATCTATGCCGAGCGGCAGGAATGCCTGCAGGGCGGCGTGCTCAACGCGGAGCAATGCGGCATCGCCTTCGTCAATGCCCGCGCCGAGTTCGAGGAAAAGGCCCCGCGCTACCGCCAGCGCGCCGGCTGCGAGCGGGCGCACGGCACCTGCGCCGCCCAGATCTCGACCAACGAGGCGGGGTCGAAGGGCCTTGGCGCGGTCAGCTATGTGCCGGCGTTCCGGGGCGTCGCGCTGAAACGTGACAGGCAGGGCGCGCTCGTCGTTCTGCCCGAGATCGCGGGCGGCGAGGCGCGCGCCGGCTTCGTGCCCCGCTCCGCCACCCAGGCAAGCGCGCAGGTCGCCCGCCCTCGCCCCGTCATCGGAGATGCGCCCGCGCCAGCGCGCGGGACAGGCGGCGCAAGGCCCGCAAGCGGCGATCGCGACGACACGATCCGCATGCCCTTGCCGAAGCTGAACCCGGCCGACAGCAGCAAGCCCGGCCTCTATGTCGACGAGGACGGCGTCGAATGGTACCGCCCGCCACCGCGGCGCCAGTGATCGACAGGCGGCAGCCTCGATCTGCCTGCCGGATGGACGTCCACGGCCCCGAGGCTGACGCACCCAAAGAAAAACCCCGGCTTGCGCCAGGGTTTTCCTTCGTTCCCCTCCGGGTTTGTCCCGGATGTCTGGACGTCGACTTCGCCTGAAGGCTCGATCGATCAGTTCTGGACGTAGGTGATCTTTCCGCCCTGGTTCTTCCACGTATACATCACGTAGTCGGGGCGGGTGATGTCACCCTTCTTGTCGAAGGCGATATCGCCGATCACGGTCTTGAAGGGCGCACCGCCACGCATCGCGTCGGCCATCTTCTTCGGGTCAACCGAGTTCGCACGCTTCGCAGCTTCCGCCATGATCTCGACAGCAGCGTAGGAATAGAGCGTGTAGGACTCGGGGTTGATATTCTTCGCGCGATACTTCGCGACGATGGCGGCGGCTTCGGGACGGTTACGCGGATCCGGCGGGAAGGTCATGAGCGTGCCTTCGACGCCCGGACCGCCAATCGTGGCATATTCGTCCGAGGTGATGCCGTCGCCCGACATCAGAACCGTCTTCAGGCCCTGGTCGCGCATCTGACGCACGATCAGGCCGGCTTCCGTGTGCAGGCCGCCCCAGTAGAGCAGGTCCGCGCCCGACGCCTTGATCTTCGAGACGAGGGCCGAATAATCCTTCTCGCCAGTATTCACGCCCTCATAGAGCACTTCCTTGACGCCGGCGCCATTCATGGCCTTGCGGGTCTCGTCGGCGAGGCCCTGTCCATAGGTCGTCTTGTCGTGGGCGACGGCGACCTTCTTGTCCTTCATGTTCTTGGCGATGAAGTCGGCGGCAACAGCACCCTGCTGGTCGTCACGGCCGCAGGTGCGGAACGTGTTCCACAGGCCGCGCTCCGTGATCCGCGGATTGGTCGCGGACGGGGTGATCATGAGAAGACCGTTCTCGGCATAGACTTCCGAGGCCGGCATGGTGACGCCCGAGTTGAAGTGGCCCACCACGAGCTTGACGCCGTCGGCAACGAACTTGTTGGCGACCGAAACGCCCTGCTTGGGATCGGACACGTCGTCGCCGATCGTCACGGTGATCTTCTGGCCAAGAATGCCCCCGGCGGCATTGATGTCCTCCACGGCCTGCTCGACACCGTTCTTCAGCTGCGCGCCGAAGGCCGCGTTCGGCCCCGTGATCGGTCCCGCCACGCCCAGCTTGATCTGCGCGTGGGCCGCGCCCGAAAGCGCAAGCCCGAGACCGAGCGCAACGCCGGTCAACAGCAGTTTCCTCATGAAGTGAACTCCCTTGATGGGCCAGATCCCGCGACCCGGCTTGGCGGCGCATCCCACCGCTTGCGGGGGATCATTCACTCTTTTCAGATGTGTGTCATCTGAAAAGAGACCCGTCGCAGGCACCGCGATACTACGACGAAAGACGTATGCGAGCATGTTTTGCTATGACCTTCAGCCCGGCTGCCTGTCGCGCCAGCTGAACGGCGTAACCTTCTCGTAAAGCCAGCGATACTGCGTCGTCATCTGCCGCGTGCGGGTATGACGCCAGCCCAGATATGCAACGACGATCAGGAAAATCGTGTCCACGATATAGTATTGGAGGGTGAGTAACGTACCCCCGAACAGCGCGAAATGGATGAAGCGGACCACGAGACCGAGGATCAGGACATAGCCCAGCAATTCGGGTAGCCCGCGCCACGTCAGCGCGCAGGCACGGCCCGTCATCCAGGCCGCCCAGCCTCCCATCACGCAGGTGATGAGGAAGAACAGCCAGAAGGACGGTTCCTCATAGAGAATGCCCTGCATCGGTTGTGTCCCTTGATCGGGCGCCGGCTCAGTGCCGGCCGCCCTCGAGATAGGCGGCGCGCACCTGCGGGTTGGCCAGAAGCTCGCGCCCCGTGCCGCTCATGGTGATGACGCCATTGACCATCACATAGCCGCGATGGGCGAGCTTGAGCGCATGGAAGGCGTTCTGCTCGACGAGAAACACGGTCAGCCCCTCGTTGCGGTTCAGCTCGCGAATCGCGTCGAAGATCTGGCGCACGATCAGCGGCGCCAGCCCCAGCGACGGCTCGTCGAGCAGCAGGAGCTTCGGCCGCGCCATCAGCGCGCGGGCAATGGCCAGCATCTGCTGCTCCCCGCCCGAGAGCGTGCCGCCACGCTGCGATGCCCGCTCCTTCAGGCGCGGAAACAGCGTGAACATGCGCTCCAGATCGGCGTCGAAATGCGCGAAATTGTCGATCGACGCGCCCATCTGCAGGTTTTCATAGACCGTCATGCGCGGAAAGATCCGACGCCCTTCCGGCGACTGCGAGATGTTGAGACGCGCGATCTCGTGGGTCGGCAGGCCCGTAATGTCGCGCCCGGCATAGGTGATCGTGCCCTCCCGCGCGCGGGGATTGCCGAAGATCGTCATCATCAGGGTCGACTTGCCGGCCCCGTTGGCGCCGATCATCGTCACGATCTCGCCCTCGTGAACGTCGATATCGACACCCTTCAGCGCGATGATATTGCCGTAATAGGTCTTCACGCCGCGAACTGCCAGGAGCGGCGCCCGCGGAGCGGTGGCAACGGGCGGCGCCTGCATCTGCACGTCGCTCATAGCCCAACCTCCGCCTCGACGGCCTCGACCTCTTCGTCCTCCACTCCGAGATAGGCGGCGATCACCTTCGGATCGTCCTGGATCTCGCGCGGCGTGCCGTCGGCGATCTTGGAGCCATAATCGAGCACGACGACATGGTCGGAAATCTCCATGACCACCGACATGTCGTGCTCGATCAGAAGCAGAGACGTGCCGAACTCGCGCCTGACGGAGAGCAGCAACTCGTTCAGCTCAAGGCTTTCCTTCGGGTTCAGTCCCGCCGCCGGCTCGTCGAGGCACAGGAGCACCGGATCGGTGCACATGGCCCGCGCGATCTCCAGCCGCCTTTGCGCGCCATAGGGCAGGTCACCCGCCGGATCGTCGGCCCGATCGATCAGGTTGATGCGCTCGAGCCAGCCAACCGCCTTGTCGATGGCCGCCTGCTCGCGCGCCTTGTAGCCGCCGATGCCCAGCACGCCGAGAAAGGTGAAGCCCGAGGCGATCATCAGCGGATTGTGCTGCGCCACGAGCAGGTTCTCCAGCACCGTCATGCCCTGGAACAGCCGGATGTTCTGGAAGGTGCGGGCGACCTTGGCTTTCCACGTGATCCGGAAATCGGGCATCCGCTCCAGCAGGAACGTGCCGTTCTGCGGATGATTGAGGCTGATCATGCCCTCGGTCGGCTTGTAGAAGCCGGTGATGCAGTTGAACACCGTCGTCTTGCCGGCGCCGTTGGGGCCGATCAGCGCGGTGATCTCACCGGCCCGCGCCACGAAGGACAGGTCGTTGACGGCGGTCAGGCCGCCAAAGCGCATGGTCAGGTGTTCGACATGGAGAAGGGGCTTGCTCATCAGCCGTGGCCCTCCTTCACGAGCTTGCCGGAAATCGCCTTGCGAACCTTCAGGATCACCGAAGGCTCACGGTTGGAAATCAGCCCGCGCGGCTTCCACAGCATGATCGAGACCATGGCAAGGCCGAAGAGCAGCGCCCGATATTGCGACGGATCGAAGTCGCGCCCGAAGATCGCCTTCAGGAAGTCGAGCTCGCGCAACAGTTCGAAGCCGCCGACAATCGCCACCGCCGCGATGACAACGCCGAACAGGCTGCCCATGCCGCCCAGCACGACGATGGCGAGGATCTGCGCCGATTCGATGAAGGTGAAGCTCTCCGGGCTGATGAAGCCCTGACGCGCCGCGAAGAACGAGCCGGCGAACCCGCCGAACATCGCACCGATGGAAAAGGCCGTCAGCTTGGTATTCGTCGTGTTGATGCCAAGCGACCGGCAGGCAATCTCGTCCTCACGAAGCGCTTCCCAGGCCCGCCCGACCGGCAGCCGCCGCAGGCGCACGCTGACATAGGCTGTCACGAGGCACAGCATGAGGATGACATAATAGAGGAAGATCGTTCGATAGAGCGGCGTGAATTCGAGCCCGAACCGGGCCGCGAATCCCTGGTCGCTGGCATTGAACGGGATGCCGAAAAAGGTCGGCCGCGGAATGCCGCTGATACCGGCATAGCCCCCCGAGAACTCGACCCAGTTGATGAGAACAAGCCGGATGATCTCGCCAAAGGCCAGCGTGACGACGGCGAGATAGTCGCCCCGCAGCCGCAGCACGGGGAAGCCGAGGATAACGCCCCAGAAGGCCGCGAGGATCCCCGCCATCGGCAGCAGGATCCAGAAGGACAGGCCGAATTCCTTCGCGAGCAGCGCATAGGAATAGGCACCCACGGCGTAGAAGGCGACATAGCCGAGGTCGAGCAGGCCCGCGAGACCGACGACGATGTTCAGCCCCCAGCCGAGCATGACGTAGATGAGGACCGTGATGGCGATCTCGACGATGTAGCGGTCCGCGACGGGCAGCAGCGGCATCGCCACCGCAAGGAGCAGC
>JBIPLL010000200.1:0-5690 GCA_044368425.1 Beijerinckiaceae bacterium | reverse complement strand
TCACCTGCGGCGCCTCTTCTAGCGCCCGCAAGGGCGCGTCGTCCCTCGAAAACAGCGCGTGAGATGAGCGTGCGCTCCTGATTTCCCCGAAGGACTGCGCAGCGAGCTTGTTGTGGATCGAGCCGTGAAGGCTCGCGAATTTCCGCAAGCTTCGCATCCGGCGGAGGAGAGGCATTGCTCGTTCCCCTCGTTGGAGAGGTTGGTGGCAATTCTCCGCCGGGTCGTTCAGCCAGCGGCCAACCTCGCGGTTGTCGATCGCCCCCAGAGCCTTGAGCGCTGCGCCACGGGACGCAAGGAGATCCGTCGCGATCGTTGCAGTCTGGCCATGTTGCTTCAGCGATTGAACTTCACGAACATCTCGTCGAGATACCAGCGCCGTTGGCGTACATTCCGCATCGCCTGAACACGGCTTTGTCTGGTCTCAGACGCGGAGATCCCGAACCGGTTCCACCGGAACCCGCCCGCCTCTTGCGTGAGGTCGGTGGCGCTAGCCTGAGGCGGCGAGCCGGGCAGTATCCGCCGCGTTGCCGGAGGGTTGCGGGGATGCCAGCAGGCAGCGCACCTGCCGGTCGGGACCGATCCGGGTCGCGGCAGGCGCAACCGAATCGCAGACGGATTGCCGGGCGCTACAGCGCGGCAGAAAGGCGCAGAGCGGCGGCGGCGTTTCCAGCGACGGCGGCGCACCCGGTATGGCATCGAGCCGCGCACCCTTGACCACGCCATGCAGGTTGGCCGCCAGCAGGCCCTTCGTATAGGGATGGCGAGGGTCGCGGATGATGTCGCGGACCGTGCCTGTCTCGACGAAGTTTCCGGCATACATCACCGAGATGCGGTCAGAGACTTCGACCGCAACACCGATGTCGTGAGTGACAAAGATCATCCCCATGCCGAATTCCGCCTGCAGTTCCTTGAGCAGCAGCAGGATCTGGATCTGCACCGTGGCATCGAGCGCAGTCGTCGGCTCGTCAGCCAGCAGGAGCTTTGGCCGGCAGGCGAGCGCCAGCGCAATCATCGCCCGCTGGCGCATGCCGCCAGACATCTCATGCGGGTAATTGTCGAGCCGGCGCTCCGGCGAGGGTATGCGCACCCGCGTCAGCATCTCGAGGGCGCGGGCGCGTGCTGCCGGTGCATCCAGTCCCTCGTGACGGATCACCGTCTCGGCAATCTGCTGCCCGATCGTGTAGACAGGATCGAGCGCCAGCATCGGGTCCTGAAAGATCATCGCCGCCACACCGCCACGGTGATCGGCGAGCGCCCGCCCCTTCAGAGACAGCACATCTTGCCCTGCGACCGCGACCCTCCCGCCGATGGTCGTGCGCCCTTCCGGGAGAAGTCGCAGCAATGTCTTGAGCGTGACGCTTTTTCCCGAGCCGCTCTCACCAAGGATCGTCAGCGTCTCGCCCGCTTGAAGCGTAAAGCTCACGCCGTTCACGGCGTGCACCGGTCGGGCACCGCCGAAGCGGACGGTCAGATCGCTGACATCGACCAGCGCGCTCATGCCGCGAACTCCGCCGCCGGCGCATCGGGATGGCCGGAACCAGGCTGCGCGAGATGACAGGCGGCCAGATGCCGCCGCTCCCCCACCTTCAGGAGGTTCGGTGGTTCACCCATGCACACGGAAGCGGCGAACTTGCAGCGCGTGTGAAACCGGCAGCCGGGCGGTGGATTGATCGGGTTCGGCGGATCGCCCGACAGCGGCGCCTCGCGCGTGCGACGGTCCGGGTCCATCGATGGCATCGCCGCCAGCAGGGCGCGCGTATAGGGATGCTTCGGGTTGGCGTAGAGCTCATCCACTGGACCGATCTCGGCAACCTCGCCGAGATACATCACCATGACCCGGTCGCTCATGTAGCGCACGACGTTGAGATCGTGGGAGATGAAGATGTAGGTCAGGCCGAGTTCGCGCTTCAGATCCGTGAGCAGATTCAGCACCTGCGCCTCGACCGACTTGTCCAGGGCAGAGACTGCCTCGTCGAGAATGACGATCTTCGGGCTGAAGGCGAGCGCGCGGGCGATGTTCACTCGCTGGCGCTGTCCGCCGGACAACTCGTGTGGATAGCGGCCGGCAAAACGGCGCGGTTCGAGCCCGACCCTGGCGAGCAAGTCGTGCGCGAGCGCCATCGCCTGTCCCGCCGGCATGCCATTGACCTGCGGGCCAAAGGCAATCGCGTCCTCCATCGTCAGGCGCGGATTGAGCGAGGCATAGCTGTCCTGAAACACCATCTGCACGTCGCGACGCAGATCGCGGATCGTGATGTCGCGCCCGACATGCTTGCCCGCCAGCATGAACTCGCCGCTGTCGGCATGGATGAGATCGACGAGCAACCGCGCCGTGGTCGATTTGCCGCAGCCGCTTTCGCCGACGATGCCGAGGGTCTCGCCCTCATGGACCTCGAAAGTGATCCCGTCGACCGCGCGCACCACGCCACGGCTTTGGCCAAACAGGCCGCCCTTCAAGGGAAAATGCTTGCGCATGCCGCGAATGCTGAGAAGCGGCTCGCCGGGAGGGAGTGAGATGGCCTGCGTCATGTCTTGATATCCATGGCCGAGCGCAACCCGTCTGACAGGAGATTGAACGAGACCGATGTGATGAAGATCATCAGACCCGGCAGGGCGGCCACCCATGGCTGCACGTAGATCGCGTTGCGCAGGGTGTTGAGCATCAGGCCCCATTCCGGTTCGGGCGGCTTCACGCCAAGGCCCAGAAACGAAAGGCCGGAGGCCAGGATCAGCGAGACCGAAATCAATCCGGTCGAATAGACGAAGATCGGCCCCAGGACATTGCCGAGCACGTGCACGCGGATGATCGCGAAGGACGACGCGCCCGAAGCGCGTGCGGCTTCCACATATTCGATCTTGCGCACCGCGGTCGTTACACTCTCGGCAATGCGGGCGATGGGTGGAATGAACACGATGGAGAGCGACAGCAATCCGTTGAAGATGCCCGCTCCCAGCGCGCCGGAAAGCGCAATGGCCAGCAGCACCGAGGGGAAGGCGAAAAAGACGTCGATGGTGCGCATCAGGATCGTGTTCAAGCGCCCGCCGACATATCCCGCTGCGATGCCGATGAAGGAGCCGACAAAGAAGGCGATGAATACCGGGGTCACGCCCATCAGCAGCGACAGGCGCGCGCCATAGATCAGGCGAGAGAGCATGTCGCGACCCAACTCGTCGGTACCGAGCGGGAAGCCCGGCGTGCCGATGGGCCGCAGCCTCCGGATCATCGAGGAGCGATAGGGATCAGCCGGCGCGACATAGGGCGCGAAGATCGCGGCCAGCACGAGCAGAACGACGACGAGAAGCGCAATCATCGCGACCTTGTCGCGGGAGAAGCGGCGCAACACGCCCTGCCAGTAGCCGGGCGAACGCTCGACGGCTGAGGGAGAAACTGCGAGATCGGAGGGCACGGCAGTCATGCTTTCAGGCCCTCTGCACACGCGGATCGAGCAGCGATTGCATCACGTCGACGATGAGATTGAGCACCACGAAAAACAGCGCCAGCACGAGGATCGTGCCCTGCAGAAGCGGCAAGTCGCGCTGGAAGATCGCCTGCCCGAGCAGAAAGCCCGTGCCGGGCCAGGAGAACACCGTCTCGATGAGGATCGAGCCGCCGAGCAGATACCCCAGTTGCAGCCCCATCACCGCGAGCGCAGTCGGCGCGGTGTTTTTCACGACGTGGCGGAACACGCCGGTATCGAGCAAACCCTTCGCCTTCAGACCGGCGATGAACTCCTGGCTGAGAATATCGGCCACAAGCGCGCGGACGGTGCGCGCGACGATCCCCATGGGGATCACCGACATCGTCACCGCCGGCAGGATCAGGTGCTTGATATGCACCCAGTCCCAGACCCAGTCGCCGGAGCCGCCAGGGCCTGCCCCTGTCGCCGGCAACCAGTTGAGCTGCACCGAGAAGATGATCACCAGCACCATGCCGAGCCAGTAATGCGGCACGGAGACGCCGATGATCGAGATGAACGAGGCGAGCTTGTCGACCCACGTGTCGCGGAAATAACCGGCCACGAACCCGAACAGCGAGCCAAGGATGAAGCCGATCAGCGTCGCCAGAACGGCCAGCATCAACGTGTTGCCCATCGCCTTGGCGAGTTCCGTTGCAACCGGTCGTCCCGTGGCGATCGAGGTTCCGAGATCGCCTTGCAGGGCCTTGAACGCCCACAGCCCGTATTGCACCGGCAAAGGCTGATCGAACCCATAGATCCGGCGCATCTCGTTCTGCAGTTGCGCCGAGGCATCGGGCGGCAGAACCGAGGTCAGAGGGTCGCCCGGCGCGATGTGCACCAGCAGGAAGCACACCACGCTGACGCCAAAGGCGACCGGCAGCGATTGCAGGATCCGGCGAGCGATATAGATCAGCATGGCGTCACCTGCATCGCGCTCATCATCCGATCACGGCGAAATGGTGATCGTATTGAAGTCCTGGAACCAGTTCTGCGCCTGCACGAAGCCCTTCACCTTCGGGCTCATGGCGCGCGCATTCACGTCATGAGTCACCATCAGGAACAGCGCGTCGTCGACGTATTTCTCGTGGACCTTCTGCAGCACCTTGGTCTGCTCGACCGTGTCGAACGTGTTGCGGATGGCATCGAACAGCGTCTCCATATCCTTGTCGCAGTACAGGCCCCAGTTGGTGCCGGCCGGTGGACGCAGATTGCATTGCAGATGGCGGATGAAGCCGGTGAAGGGATCCTGAATGAAGTAGGAATAGTTCATGCCCGTCGCACCGCGCGAGGATTCATGGTTGGCGCCGGCCCGCCAGATGTTGATCAGGGTGTTCCACTCGACGGTTTCAAAGTCGATCTTCATGCCGGCTTCGGCGAGGTTCTGCTGGATGAACTCATTCATCGGCAGCGGCTGCATCTGGCCGGAGCCCGAAGGCGAGATCAGGATCTTCGTGACGAACGGCTTCGAAGGGCCGTAACCGGCTTCCGCAAGCAGCTTCTTCGCCTCAGCCAGATCGCGCTTGAGCTTGAAGGTCGGATTGCCGAACCACTGGTGGCCGGGCGGCATGAAGCCCTCCGCCGGCACCATCAGGCCACCGAGCAGCTCCTTCAGCCCCTCGCGGTCAACGGCCAGATTGGCCGCCTTGCGCACACGCACATCGTTCCAGGGCGAGCCTTCATGGCGAGACAGATGCCAGGTCCAGTTATGCGGATAGACGTTGGTCACAATCTGCATGCCGGCCGCCTTGAGAGCCGGCACGGCATCCGGTGCCGGCGCCTCGATCCAGTCGACCTGCCCCGAACGCAACGCCGCCGTGCGGGCATTGGCATCCGGCATCGGGATCAGGATCATCCTGTCGAGCCTTGGAATGCGCGGCTTGTCCCAATAGGCCTTGTTCGGCACGAGTTCAGCCCGCTCGCGCGGCGTGAACCCGGTCAGTTTCCATGGGCCCGTGCCCGACGGCGACTTGGCCACCTCCTGCCAGCTGCGACCAAGCTTCTCCCAGTTGGCCGGCGACGAGATCGGGATCCAGGCCAGCTGATAGGGCAGTGTCGCATCAGGCACGCCAGTGATGATCTCCAGGGTCAGCGCGTCGACCACACGATAGGATTTCACTGCGGGGATGCGCGAGCGCCCCTGCGATGCCTGTCGCTGGTCGAACTGGGGCGCATCCTGCTTCAGCAGCTTGTCGAAGTTCCAGGTGATCGCCTCGGCGGTCAGAGGGCTGCCAT
>JBIPLL010000080.1:0-8307 GCA_044368425.1 Beijerinckiaceae bacterium | reverse complement strand
CGACGCTCGACATCTATCGCGAGGAGGGTCTGTTCGAGCGGGCACGCAAGCTCGAGCCGGTCTGGGCCGAGGCGATCATGACGCTGAAGGGCGAACCGAACGTGCTCGACATCCGCACGCTCGGCCTCGTGGCGGGCATCGATCTTGCGCCCCATGCCGACGGGCCGACCAAGCGCGGCTTCAGGGCGATGGACCACGCCTTCCACGAGGAGGGCCTGATGCTGCGCTATACGGGCGATACGCTGGCCCTGACGCCGCCGCTGGTGATCAGCGAAAGCCAGATCGAGGAAATCACCGAGAAGGTGCGCCGCATCATCCGCGCTGTGGCGTAAGCCTGCGCGACGACGCGATCGTCGGAACGCCCCGGTCCTGCCGGGGCGTTTCGCGTTTCAGATGATGTTGCGCTCCAGCAGCGGGCGACCGGCCGCCACGCGCTCGTGACACAGCGCGCCAAGATCGAGCGTCAGCCAGCGGCCATGCACGATGCGCTCGGCCAGCCCGCGCCCGATGCCGGCACAATGCTGGAGGCCGTGGCCGGAAAAGCCGTTGCACAGATAAAAATTGCCGAGGCCCTCGGCCGGGCCAACGATGGCATTGCCGTCGATCAGGTTCATGTCATAGGGCCCGGCCCAGGCGCGGCCGGGACGGATCGCCTCGAAGGCCGGCACGCGATGGGCGAGGGCGGGCCAGACCGTTTCCTCGAAGAAGGACCAGTCGACGGGATTTCCGTCGGGATCGCGGTCATCCCAGTCGGGATCGGCATCGGCGGCAGGCGAGGCTCCGCAGATATAGAGCTGGCCGTCGGCCGTCGGATGGCCTTCGGGGCGGGCATAGGTGCCGGTCGTGTCGATGAGCATCGGATGGGCCGGCAGGCTCTCGCGGCAATGGAAGGTGAAGACGAAACGCCGCTTCGGCCTCACCGGTATGTCGAGACCGGCCATGGCCGCGACCTCGTGGCCGCGGGCGCCCGCGCAATTGACCAGCGTTCCGCAGGGGATGCGTTCGCCGGAGCGTGTCACGACCGCAACGATGCGGTGCCGGTCCCGCTCGATCCCGGCGACCTCGTCATCGATGAAAATGGCGCCGCGCGTCTTCGCCGCCTTGCGGAAGGCCTGGAGCAGGCTCCAGCCGTCGAACCAGCCCTCTCCGGTGCGGCCCCAGTTCCCGACCGTGACATCTTCGACATTGAGCCACGGGTAGCGTTTGGCGAGCGCATCGCGCTCAATCAGTTCCATGTCGGCGCCCTCGGCCCTCTGGAGCGCCGACAGATCGCGCAAGATCCCCTCGCCCGCCGCCGTCGCGAGATAGAGATAGCCGCGCTCGACGAGCCCGACATCGGGCACATCCCCGTCCACGACGAGATGCCGGCCGACCTCGCGCAGGAAGGCGATCCCGTAAAGCGACAGCTTGATGTTCACCGGGCTCGTGAATTGCTGGCGGATCGAGGCTGCCGACAAGGCGGAGGCCGACCGGGCATAGGTCGGGTCGCGCTCGATCACGACGACGCGGCCGTCGAAATCGCGGTCGTTCAGCAGGTGCCAGGCCAGCGACGAGCCCATCGCGGCACCGCCCACGATGACGACGTCCGCGCTGGTCGCGCCCGCAAGGATGTCCCGGCTCATGCTGCCTCCCCACACTCGTCTGCGTGCGTCCTGATAGACCCGCGCGGCGCCCGCGTCATCGCTCGAATTTCGTGGAGAGGATGATGGAGGATTGCGTGCGCTCGACACCTTCGAGCGCGCCGATGCGGTCGATGGCTGCATCGAGCCCCGCAATGTCCGGCGACTCGATCATGGCCAGGAGATCGAAGGCTCCCGAGACCGAGTGCAGCTCGCGCACCGCCATGTCGCCGCGCAAGGCCGTGATGACGCCGGCGGCGGCCTTGGGCGCGACAACGATGCTGACCTGGGCATGAAGGCGCGCGGCGCGGGCGGGGTCCGACAGGCGCACCGTATAGCCGGCAATGATGCCGCGCCTCTCAAGGCTTTCGATGCGGGCCTGCACGGTGGTGCGCGACACGGAGAGCTTGCGCGCAAGCCCGGCATGACCCGTGCGCGCATTGCGGATCAGAAGGGCAAGCAGGGCTTCGTCGAGCGGGTCGGTGGTCATAATGCCTGTCTCTATCGGCATGATGCCGAAACAATAGCATCATATCGTCATGATGCCGATGGCGTATTGCATGACGCACGCCCATCCTGCCCAACTGTGTGTTTGGCACTGGTTCTTGCGAGGGGATGATTGCGATGCGCGATGTTCTGGTTATCGGAGCGGGGAAGATCGGAACTGTCGTGGCCGACATGCTGGCCGAGAGCGGCTCCTACCGCGTGACGCTCGCCGACAGGGATGCGGAGGCATTCGAAAAGCGTGCCGCGCGCACCGTCACGCCGCTCATCCTCGACATCACGCTCGACAGCGCGCTCGATGCAGCGCTTGCGGGCCGCTTTGCGGTGCTCTCCGCCGCGCCGTTTCACCTGACCGGCCGGATCGCGGCGGCGGCGGCGCGGGCCGGCGTGCATTATCTCGACCTGACCGAGGATGTCGCCACGACGCGCCAGGTCAAGGCGCTGGCGGCCGATGCGCGCTGCGCCTTCGTGCCGCAATGCGGCCTGGCGCCCGGCTTCATCTCGATCGCGGCCCATGACGTCGCCCAGAAGTTCGACCGGCTCGACAGCCTGCGCCTGCGGGTCGGCGCGCTGCCGCAATTTCCCTCCAACGCGCTCAACTACAATCTGACCTGGAGCACGGACGGGGTCATCAACGAGTATATCGAGCGCTGCGAGGCGATCATCGACGGGGTGACCCGCGAGGTGCCGGCGCTCGAGGAGCGCGAGGAATTCTCGCTCGACGGCGTGCGCTACGAGGCGTTCAACACCTCGGGCGGGCTGGGCACCCTGTGCGAGAGCTGGGCGGGCAAGGTGCGGTCGCTCAACTACAAGACGATCCGCTATCCAGGCCATTGCGATCTCATGAAGGTGCTGCTCAACGACCTGCAATTGCGCGACCGCCGTGACATCCTGAAGGATATTCTCGAGCGTGCCGTGCCGACGACCTTGCAGGACGTGGTGATCGTGTTCGTGACCGCGACCGGCGAGCGCGGCGGGCGGCATGTGCAGGAGACCCATGCCCACAAGATCTATGGGCAGAACGTTGCCGGCATCGCGCGCACTGCGATCCAGGTGACCACGGCCGCCGGCATGTGCGCCGTGCTGGACATGGTGGCGGACGGCCATGTACCGCAGACCGGCTTCATCCGGCAGGAAGACATCGCGCTGCCGGACTTCCTGGCCAACCGTTTCGGGCGGATCTACGCGCAGAAGGCTGCGCCGGCGCGTCTCGACGGCGCCGATCTCGCGGCGTAAACAGGCCTGACATCCATCCGCGGTGCGACCGGCACCTGCGGCCTTCCTATGCCCGCGACCCGACGGGCGGCCCTTCGCCGCCCGGCTTCGCATGGGCCAGACCGGGGATTAGAACATGACCGTGCGCGAGGAAGCGCTTGCCATCCTGACGCGGCTCGGTGTCGAGCCGTCGGTCTTCGACGCCTCGGGCATCGCCGCACGCTCGCCGATCACGGGCGAGACCATCGCCCATGTGCGCGTCCACAGCGCGGCCGAGGCGACGCAGGCCATCGGGCGGGCCCATGAGGCCTTCCTTGCCTGGCGCGCCGTACCGGGTCCGCGTCGCGGCGAATTCGTACGCCTTCTCGGCGAGGAGTTGCGCATGGCCAAGGCCGATCTCGGCCGGCTGGTCACGCTTGAGGTGGGCAAGGTCGTCTCGGAGGGCCTTGGCGAGGTCCAGGAGATGATCGACATCTGCGATTATGCCGTCGGGCTGTCGCGCATGCTCACGGGGCTCACGATCGCCACCGAGCGGCCGGACCACCGGATGATGGAGACATGGCATCCGCTGGGCGTCTGCGGCGTGATCAGCGCCTTCAACTTCCCCGTCGCGGTCTGGTCATGGAACGCGGCGCTTGCCTTCGTCTGCGGCGACAGCGTCGTCTGGAAGCCGTCGGAGAAGACGCCCCTGACCGCACTCGCCGTGCAGGCGATCGTGCGCAAGGCGGCCGCGCGCTTCGGCGGAGTGCCGGAGGGCCTGCTCGAGGTGCTGACGGGCGGACGCGAGGTCGGCGAGGTGCTGGTCGACGACCATCGCGTGCCAGTTGTCTCCGCAACCGGCTCGACTGCGATGGGCCGGGCGGTCGGACCGCGTCTCGCCAAGCGCTTCGCTCGCGCGATCCTCGAACTTGGCGGCAACAATGCGGCCATCGTGGCGCCGTCGGCGGATCTCGACCTTGCGCTGCGCGGAATCGCCTTCGCGGCAATGGGAACGGCCGGACAGCGCTGCACGACCCTGCGGCGGCTCTTCGTGCATCACAGCGTCTATGACAGCCTCGTGCCGCGCCTGAAGCGCGTCTACGAGACAGTCAAGGTCGGCGACCCGCGCGAGGCGGGCGTACTCGTCGGGCCGCTCGTCGATGGCGCGGCACTGGCCGGCCATGAGCAGGCGCTGAAGGAAGCGCGCGCCGCCGGCGGGCAGGTGACCGGCGGCCAGCGGGTCATGGTCGGCGGACATGCCGACGCGTCCTATGTCGCTCCGGCTCTCGTCGAGATGCCGGGCCAGGTCGGACCGGTGAGCCGCGAGACCTTCGCGCCGATCCTCTACGTGATGCGATACAGCGATTTCGACGAGGTGATCGCGCTGCATAACGGGGTGGGCGCGGGCCTCTCGTCCTCGATCTTCACGCTCGACATACGCGAGGCGGAGCGCTTCATCAGCGCGCAAGGCTCGGATTGCGGGATCGCCAATGTCAATATCGGGCCCTCGGGCGCCGAGATTGGTGGCGCATTCGGCGGCGAGAAGGAGACGGGCGGCGGACGCGAGGCCGGCTCGGATTCGTGGAAAGCCTATATGCGGCGTGCCACGAACACGATCAATTACGGCACCACGCTGCCGCTGGCGCAGGGCGTTACCTTCGACGTGGACGGCTGAGATGAGCGGCTCGACTTCGGGCGTCGCGGGCCTCTCCGCACTGGCGGGTGCCCATGACGCGCTGATCTGCGACATCTGGGGCGTCTTGCATAATGGCGTGACGCCCTTCGCCGGGGCCTGCGATGCGCTGATCCGCTTCCGGGCCCAGGGCGGGCGTGTTCTGCTCGTGTCGAACGCGCCGCGCCCCAGCGGTTCGGTCAAGGCGCAACTCGACCTGCTCGGCGTGCCGCGCGAGGCCTTCGATGACGTCCTCAGCTCGGGCGATATGGCGCGCGCCCATATCGTTGCGCAGGCCGGGGAACCGCTGCATCACATCGGCCCGCCGAAGGATCTGCCGCTCTTCGAGGGGCTCGATGCGCCGCGCGTGCCAGTTGCCGAGGCAGCTTATGTCGTCTGTACGGGCCTTTTCGACGACGAGCGAGAGACGGCGCAGGATTATGCCGGCAGCCTGCGGGAGATGTCAGCGCGGGGGCTGACCATGCTCTGCGCCAATCCCGATCTTGTGGTGGACCGCGGCGGCCAGCTCGTTCCCTGCGCCGGTGCCATCGCGGCCCTCTACGAGACGATGGGTGGCGCGGTGATCCAAAGCGGAAAGCCGCATCGACCCATCTATGACGCCGCCTTCGCGCGCATTGGCGGCTGGCTGGGCGGACAGGGGCGGGCCTTCGATCAGCGCCGGGTTCTCGCCGTCGGCGATGCGCTGCGGACGGACATAGCAGGCGCAGTCGGCGCCGGGATTCCCAGTCTCTTCGTCGTCGAGGGGATCCATGCTGAGGAGATCGCCGGCGAGAGGCCGGACGACCCGGTCGAGGCGGCCTTGACCTGGCTGGCCCGCCAGGCCCACCGGCCCGATCATGCAATCGCGACCTTGCGCTGGTAACGCACCGGCCACGTCCATCAAGGTCATTGTCCGTCCGGCGCGGCCCGGGCGGACGGCGATGTCAGCCGTTGCAGACGGCCTCGATCTTGCTCTTCAACGTCTGGGCGTTGAAGGGCTTGACGATGTAATTGCTGACGCCGGCCTTCTTGGCCGCGATGACGTTATCGGTCTTGGATTCCGCCGTCACCATGATGAAGGGCGTCGAGCGCAGCCGGTCATCCCCGCGCACCTGCCGGAGCAGGTCATAGCCCGTCATCGGCTCCATGTTCCAGTCGGAGATCACCAGCGAATAGCGCTTCTCACGCATCTTGGCCAAGGCGGTCGAGCCGTCGGAGGCGTCATCGACATCCTCGAAGCCGAGTTGCTTGAGCAGGTTGCGGATGATGCGGACCATTGTCTGGTAGTCGTCGACCACCAGGATGGGCATGTTGAGGTCAAGGGCCATCGACCGTGTCTCCTGCCGGCCTCCTCGCCACCGCCCGTCGAGCGGGCAGGATCGAGATGTCCAGCTATATTGTTCACCCCGCAAGGCGGGTCGTCGTCCATATAACCAGATGCCTGTAACGATCCGGTTAATGGCGCACGCTGCAGCACATGATACGCCGATGCTTTGAGGTTATAATTCAAAAACATAGGCTTATCTCCTGTGTTTGCCTTTCGTCGGATGGCGTTTCAGTTGCCTTTCGATAAGCTGATTTTGCACTGCACAAGGCCGGTGCGACCTTCCGGATGGAGCCCGCCATGTCCCCCGCCCCGCCGGTTCATCCAAAGAGGATCGCGCCTGCACCGGAATTGCCGAGCGCCTTCGAAGACCTGTTCATCGGCCAGCGCGCATCGCTCATGCGAACCGTGATGGAGAGCGATCTGAACGCCTTCGCGGCCGTCAGCGGCGACGTCAATCCGATTCATCTCGATCCCGCCTTCGGCGCGCAGAGCCGTTTCGGCCAGCGCATCGCGCATGGCATGTTCACCGCCAGCCTGATCTCGGCCGTGCTCGGCACGCGGCTGCCGGGACCCGGCGCGATCTATCTGTCGCAGAGCCTGCAATTCCTGGCTCCCGTCCGCATCGGCGATGTCGTCGAGGCCAATGTCGAGGTGATCGAGCTTGTCGAGAAGCGCCGGCGCGTCCGCTTCTTCTGCGATTGCATTGTCGACGGGCGCGCGGTCATGGAGGGCGAGGCCTGGCTGTCGGTCCCGAGCCGGTCTGAAATCGCCGCGCTGATCGTCGCTACCGGTTCGCGCCAGCCGGTCTGAGCGACCAAGATTGCGGGAACGGCGCCTTGACGTGCGCGCCCGCGTGATGTCTCGTCCGCGCCCGCAACGGGGGCGCAGGATCGCGTGGGCGACGGACAGACGACAGGACTTGCTCCACATGACGGAGGCGCCAGCCGCGCTGTGCTGGCGCTTGGGAATTTCGACGGTGTGCATCGCGGCCACCAGACGCTGATCTCCGCATGCCGCCTGCTTGCGGCGCAAACCGGACTGCCGACCGCGCTGCTGACCTTCGAGCCGCATCCGCGCCAGTTCTTCCAGCCCGACAGGCCGTTGTTCCGGCTCACCCCGCCCGACATCAAGGCCGACCTTGCGCGCTGGCACGGCATGGACCGGGTCGAGGTGCTGGCATTCGACCAGACCCTGTCGCAGCTTTCGGCGCAGGATTTTCTCGGCGGGATCGTTGGCGAGCGGCTGGCGGCGGGCGGCATTGTCGTCGGCCACGATTTCCGCTTCGGCCGCATGCGCGGGGGTGACGCGGCGCTCATCGTCGACTGGGCGAAGGGGCGCGATCTGCCGGTGAGCGTGGTGGCGCCGGTCGAACTTGCTGGCGAGACAGTCTCCTCGACCGCCATCCGCACGGCGCTCGGCGCTGGCAACGTGACGGCTGCGGCGCAGCTCCTTGGCTATCGCTGGCTGGTGCGTGCGCCGGTCCAGCATGGCGAAAAGCGCGGGCGGGAGCTCGGCTATCCGACCGCCAACATGAAGCTGCAGGCCCCCTGCGGCCTCGCCCACGGCATCTATGCGGTGCGTGCGCGGCTCGGCGCGACACTGTTCGACGGCGTGGCGAGCTTCGGGCGGCGACCGACCTTCGACAATGGTGCGCCGCTGCTCGAGACGCATCTCTTCGACGTGAAGCCCGATCTCTACGGGCAGGTGCTCGACGTGGAATTCGTTGCCTATATCCGCCCGGAACTGCGCTTTGACAGCCTGCAGGCGCTGATCGCCCGCATGGATGTCGACAGCCAGGAGGCGCGCATGGCGCTTGCGCAGCCATTGCCCCCCGGCATTCGCTCGGCTGTGAGCGAATGGGCGCGAGGCTGCCCCTGATGCGTCGAATATGGCGCGACGCCTTTCTTTGCGGGCGCGTTTCGGCTAGAGCGCCTTCATGATCCAGTCACGGTCCATATGCCTGCACGACATCGCGCGAATTCGTCGCCCGG
>JBIPLL010000108.1:0-7431 GCA_044368425.1 Beijerinckiaceae bacterium | reverse complement strand
CAGACATGATCCCGGGAGGCGCTCCCGGCAACCCGATGGGTGCGGCGGCGCTGACCCTCGATCGCGGCGAGTATGCGATCCACGGCACCAGCCGCTCGATGCGCGCCTCGATCGGGCGGGCCGCTTCCTATGGCTGCATCCGGATGCTGGACGAGCACGTGCTGGACCTGTTTTCTCGCGTGAAGGTCGGAGCGACCGTGCTTGCCGTGCCCTGACGGGCATGTTGCCTGTTGAAACGTGCGCTTAATCGCAGACCGCATGACGCGTCGACCGTGACGATCGCGGATGGTGATGTTAACAATCCGAAAGGTCTGCCGTTGTCGGCTGGCCGCTCACGGGGTCTGGACGGCTTACCGCCCATGGCCTGATCATCGCATGACGGCGTGCGGTTCCCTTCGACGGGGCGCGGCGCGCCAGAGGGGATATGGGAAGCTGACGCCATGGATCATCTCGCCGATGCCAAGAAATTCGCGAAGGGCCCCGTCAACGAGGCGGCCCTGAACGGACTGGCCAAGACCTATGCGCTCGTCATGAGCAAGCCGGACACGCGCTACGTCGCCTGTACCGATGCCGAGGAACTGGCGCGTGTGCGCAACAATTTCCTCAAGAAGAAGCTCGGTCTCACCGCAGCCGATGCCGAACTCGACGGCGCCGTCAAGGCCATCTGCGAGCATATGAAGGCTGACCGCACGAAGTCACGCATCACCTTCTATTATTGCCTGGCCGAGCACTTCAAGAAACTCGACGTCTTCGTGAAGTAAACTTTCCGGTTCATGATCGAGCCGATCCGGAGCAGCCGGATCGGCTCGACGGCCGGCGCATGGCTGGAATCGCCGAAGGTCGCGCTGTTCGCGCATGCCCTTGGCATGCATTGTCACCTGCGGGACAGACATGTGTGAGAGGGCTCATGAAAGCGGTGCTGTGCGAGACATTCGGGCCGCCTGAATCGCTGGTGGTGGCCGATCTTCCGACGCCGGAGCCCGGACCGGGCGAGGCACTTGTCAGCGTGCGTGCGTCAGCACTGAATTTCTTCGACACCCTGATCATTGCGGATCGCTACCAGGTCAAGCCGCCGCTGCCCTTCTCGCCGGGGGCGGAATTTGCCGGCGTGATCGCCGCTCTGGGGCCCGGGACCGGGGAATCGGGATTTTCCGTCGGGGACCGGGTCTGCGGCTGGATCGGCTGGGGGGCCTGCCGCGAGATGGTGACGGCGCCGGTGTCGCGCCTGGTCCGCCTGCCCGACAGCCTCGACGATGTGCGGGCCGCGGGGCTCTCGGTCACCTATGGCACGGCGCTGCATGGGTTGCGCGACCGGGGGGAGATCAAGGCGGGTGAAACGCTGCTCGTGCTGGGTGCGGCGGGCGGCGCGGGACTGGCGGCCGTCGAGATCGGGGCCCTCATGGGCGCCCGGGTCATTGCGGGGGCCTCGTCGCCTGACAAGCTGGCGCTGGCGCTGGCCAATGGCGCGGCCGAAGGGATCGATTACGAGCGGGAGGACCTGCGCGCCCGCCTGAAGTCGCTGACGGACGGACAGGGCGTCGATGTCGTGTACGACACGATTGGCGGTCCGCTGAGCGAAGCGGCCTTCCGCAGCCTTGCCTGGCGCGGGCGCCACCTCGTCGTGGGATTCGCTGCCGGCGACATTCCACGCCTGCCGTTCAACCTGCCCTTGCTCAAGGGAGCTGACCTGCGCGGCGTGTTCTGGGGCGGTTATGTCGAGCGTGAGCCGCTGGCCCATGCCCGTGACCAGGCCGACATCGTCGCCTGGGCCGCGCAGGGGCGGCTCAAGGCGACGGTCGGAGAGGTCGTGCCACTTGCCGAAACCGCGCGCGCCCTGCGCCTGATCGTGGACCGGAAGGCGCGCGGCAAGATCGTCGTGGTGCCCTGAGGCGACCGGCGCTCACATTGCGGATGGCGTGTCCGACCGAGGTGTGGGAGGCAGATCGAGGGCCGCCCGTGCCTTGTCCTGATGCACGGGCTTGATCGAGCCCGAGACGCTGGCAAGCGCTGCCGCGATCACGGCCGCATCGTCGGTGAAGCCGAGGAAGGGCAGGATGTCGGGCAGGCTGTCGGCCGGCATCACGAAATAGGCGACCGCCGCCAGCAGGATCAGCTTGACGCGGCGCGGTGTCGACGGATCGATCGCGCAGAACCACGCGGCGGCAATATCCTGCGCGAAGGGCACCTTGCGCGCGACCTTGCGCAAGGTTGACCAGAGGTCGCGGCCCACACCGTCCTCGTCACGCGCCGCGCGGCGCATTGCCGCGATCTCGGCGGCATTGAAGCGGTGGCGAAAGCCTGAGTCCATCGAAGCTCACTCCCCGCGGCACGGCTGGCCGCTTCCCAATAGATGATGTCGCGCGAGCGGCCTGACAAGTGAGCATGGGCTTTGGCATTTGTGCGCAACCGGCCTGTGTTCAGGGCAGCTGCCGTGCTTTATGCCCAAGATCGGTGAAGAGCCGGCAGGCAAGGGGGCGGATCGGTTCCGCCCGGCATGGGAGAGAAACATGCAGGTTCAGTCGGGCATGGCAGCGGTTGTCACAGGCGGCGCGTCGGGGCTTGGCGAGGGCACGGCGCGGATGCTCGCAGGGCTTGGCGTCAAGGTCGCGATCTTCGACATGAATGGCGAGCGGGGCGCGCAGGTCGCGGGCGAGATCGGCGGCATTGCCTGTGTCGTGGATGTCTCCGACGAGGCCTCTGTCGCCCAGGGGCTTGCAAAGGCGCGGGCCGCGAATGGCGTGGAGCGCATCCTCGTCAATTGCGCGGGAATCGCGCCGGGACGGCGGATCGTGTCGCGCAAGCGCGATACGGGCGAGTTCGTCGCCCATGATGGCGAGACCTTCCGCAAGACCATCGCGGTCAATCTCGTCGGCACCTTCAACATGATCGCGGCCTGCGCGCTCGGCATGGCCGGGCTCGACCCCGTGACGCCGGATGGCGGGCGCGGTGTCATTGTCAACACGGCCTCGGTCGCCGCGACCGACGGGCAGATCGGGCAGGCGGCCTATTCCGCGTCCAAGGGCGGGGTGGTCGGGCTGACATTGCCGGTTGCGCGCGACCTCGCGAGCATCGGCGTGCGCGTCTGCACGATAATGCCGGGCCTGTTCGAGACGCCGATGTTTGCGTCCGTGGCTGACGATTTCCGCAAGGCGCTGGAGGCGAGCGTGCCGTTCCCGTCGCGGCTGGGGAAGCCGTCGGAATATGCCGCGCTCGTGCGCGCCATTATCGAGAACGACATGCTCAACGGCGAGTGCATCCGGCTCGACGGTGCGGTGCGGCTGGCCGCGAAGTAAGGGCTATGGCAGCCCGCAGACCTCGTCCATGAAGGTCGCAAGGCGGATGTCCAGATCGGTCAGCCCGCCCGCATCGTGCGTCGAGAGGATCACGCCGACGGTGCGATAGACATTGGTCCATTCAGGGTGATGGTCCAGCCGCTCCGCCATCAGCGCCACGCGGCTCATGAAGCCGAATGCCGCGTTGAAATCGGTGAAGATGAAGGTGCGGGCAATCGCCGTTCCGCCCTCACCCAGATCGACCAGGGACCAATGCGGCAATTTGGCGAGCGCAGCGTCTCGCTCGCCATCGGACAGAAGCACAGCCATCGAAGCCTCGTGTTCAGAATATCAGCGACAATCGCAGGGGAACATGCCCGTGCGCAACGGGCCGTGACGTCGCGCCGGGCATGCCCGCGCCGACATGTTACATGATTTCATGCGCCAGCGCTTGCGTTTTCAGCCGAGCGGATAGGCCGCCTCGACCACATAGGGGCCGCCGCCGACGGAATCGCGCGACGAATAGAGCACGAAGCGGTTGGCAACGAAGCGATGGCGCGCGCCATAGGACCGGCTTGTCAGATAATGCGCCACCTCGTGCACCGAACTCTCGCGCAGGCGGGCCAAAGTCACATGCGGCACGAACTTGCGAGTCTCGGGCGGCAGGCCGAGCCGGCGCATCAGGCGTTCCTGCTCGAGCTGCAGTTCCAAGAGATGGCGGCAGGGCTTGACCTTCGCCATCACGTCGCGTGGCCTGGCGCCGCCAAACGTGGACAATTCGTCGATCGAGATCTCGATCGGCTCGCGGCGCCTGCGCTCGCCCAGCGACACGAAGATCTCCCGCGCCGTCGCATGGTCGATGTCGCCGATGAAGCGCAGGGTGAGATGGTAGTTTTCCGGGTCGATCCAGCGGGCGCCCGGCAGCCCCCCGCGCAGGAGGGAGAGGTGCTGGCCGACATCCGGCGGCACCTCAAGCCCGGTGAAGAGACGCGGCATGGCCCCCTCCCTGTCAGGGGCGGAGATCTCCGCCCCACGCAACGCTTCTCGCAACGCCATCCTGACGGCGATTCGCAAAGCTGGCCAGTGCCGCCGCCCTGTCGTCGACCCTCATGGACAGGGATTGGTGTGCCTGAGGTGAATCGCGTCAATCCGATCCTCGAGTTCCGCGGTGATCTCGATGTCAAGCGAGCCGATATCCGTGCGCAGTTGGTCGAGCGAGGTCGCGCCGATGATGTTCGACCCGACGAAGGGCCGCGAATTGACGTAAGCCAGCGCCATCTGGGCCGGATCAAGGCCGAATTCGCGGGCCAGCTCGACATAGGCCGTGATGGCAGCTTCAGCGCCCGGCGTCTGGTAGCGCTGGCCGCGGTTGAAGAGCGTGACGCGCGTGCCTTCGGGCCGGGCGCCGTTCAGATATTTGCCGGTCAGGAAGCCCTGGGCTAGCGGCGAATAGGCGAGCAGGCTCACATTCTCGCGCATCGAGACCTCGGCGAGCGCCGTCTCATAGGTGCGATTGATCAGGTTGTAGGCGTTCTGAACCGACTGGACGCGCGGGCGCTCGCCCGCCTGCGCATCGGCGAGGAAGCGCATCGTGCCCCAGGCGCTCTCATTCGAGAGCCCGATATGCCGCACCTTGCCTTCGCGCACGAATTCCTGAAGCACGTCGAGGATTTCGGCGATCGGGTTCTCGTCGGCTGCGGCCTGATAGTCCTTCTGCCGCCAGATCACGGGATTGGACCCCCACGGCACGGCACGTTCGGGCCAGTGCAGCTGGTAGAGGTCGATATAGTCGGTCCCGAGCCGCTTGAGGCTCTTGTTCAGCGCTTCCGTCATGTTGGCGCGGTCGAGCCTCGCGCCGCCGCCATGCTCGCGAAACCAGTCCATCGGGGTGCGCCCGACGACCTTGGTGGCGAGGATGATGCGGTCACGGTTTCTGCGTGCCTTGAACCACGAGCCGATGATGCGCTCGGTGGAGCCCTGCGTCTCGCGGGTCGGCGGGATCGAATAAAGCTCGGCGGTATCGAAGAAATTGATGCCGTGGTCGAGCGCCAGGTCCATCTGGGCATGTCCCTCGGCCTCAGTGTTCTGCTGGCCCCAGGTCATGGTGCCAAGGCACAGCAGGCTCACCTGGAGACCGGTGCGGCCAAGGGGACGGTACTGCATGGGGGGCTCCGGACGAACGGACAGCGGCGCGGCTGCGCATATCGAAACCGCATCGAGGCGGCGGGACAGGAAAGAGCCCTGCGAGCCGCGCCCGACGACCGGTTGTCCGTTCGCCTCAAGCGCGGGCGCGCAAGCGCCCCAGGAAGGTCTCGACGGTCGGCAGGATGCGCTCCACGATCACCCGGATACCCTGGGCGGTCGGATGGATCCCATCTGGCAGGTTGAGCTGGCGGTTGCCTGCAACCCCGTCGAGGAAGAAGGGGTAAAGCACAAGTCCATGACGTGCGACAAGCTCGGTATACACTGCCTCGAAGCGTCTGCCGTACTCTGCCCCCAGATTGGGCGGCGCGAGCATGCCGGCGACCATGACCGCGATGTTGCGTTGTTTCAGGCGGCTGACGATCTCCTCGAGCGCGCTGGCCGTCTGGCGCGGATCGATGCCGCGCAGGGCGTCATTGGCGCCCAGAGACAGGATCACCCCGTCGGTGCCGTCGGGTACCGACCAGTCAAGGCGCTCGAGGCCCGCCTGGCTCGTATCCCCGGAAACGCCGGCATTCACGATCTCGACCTTGTGGTTGCGCGCGCGTAGCTGCCCCTCCAGCACGACCGGGAAGGCGGCTTCCGCCGGCAGGCCATAGCCGGCGGTCAGGCTGTCTCCCAGGGCGACAAGGCGCAACATGCGATCTCCCCCGGCGGGCATGCCAGGGCCTGACTGCGCGGCTGCCGCCGATGGCAGAAGCGCCGACAGCAACGGCGCAAGCGTCATCGCAGACATGCCGAGCAGCAGTGTGCGACGATCACGAAGATGTGTGTTGCTGGCCGGTGCTTGGTGAAACGGGGTTTCAGACCCATATGACGTCGACGTGGCGGCCGCGTGCCGGTGCGGGAGCTTCATCAGCGGGAGGACCTTTCTTGGTTCCGGAATTGGCTTCGGCTTCGGATGCAGGGCGCATGACAGAGGTAAATGGCGGGGTCGCCGTCGCGCTTCAAGACGTGGAGCTCAGCCTCGGGCGTGGTGCCGCGCGCGTTCATATCCTGAAGGGCGTCTCACTGGCTGTGCGCCGGGGGGAGGCCGTGGGTCTGGTCGGTCCATCGGGCTCGGGCAAGTCGACGCTGCTCATGACCATGGCGGGGCTGGAGCGGCCCGATTCCGGACGTGTCAGCATCGATGGCGAGGACCTGACCTCGCTCGACGAGGACGGCCTTGCCCGGTTCCGCGGCCGGCGCATCGGCATCGTCTTCCAGTCGTTCCATCTCGTGCCGACCATGACGGCGCTCGAGAATGTGGCGCTGCCGCTGGAGTTTGCCGGCATGAGCGACGCGTTCGAGCGGGCGCGCCGCGAGCTTGAGGCGGTCGGCCTTGGCAACAGGCTCGATCATTATCCGGCGCAGCTTTCGGGCGGCGAGCAGCAGCGCGTGGCGATTGCCCGGGCGCTGGCCCCCGATCCCGCGATCCTCGTCGCCGACGAGCCGACGGGCAATCTCGACGAGGCCACGGGACAGCAGATCGTCGATCTGATCTTCCGGCTCAAGCGCGAGCGCAAGGCCACGCTGATCCTGGTGACGCATGATCCCGCGCTTGCGCAGACCTGCGACCGCGTGGTGCGGTTGCGGGCCGGGCGCATCGAGAGCGACAGCGCGCCGCTTGTCCCTCAGACGGCGGAGGCGCGCGCCTGATGCATGCACCCGTCGCAAAGCCGCAACCCGATCCGGCCCGCCCCCTGTTCTCGCGCCTGCCGCTGGCGCTTCGCCTTGCGCTGCGCGAGGTTGCGGGAGGACTGCGCGGCTTCGGCATCTTCCTCGGATGCCTCGCGCTCGGCGTCTGGGCCATTGCGGCTGTGGGCTCCGTTTCCCGCTCGCTGGTCGACGGGCTCAACCGCGAGGGCCGCGTCATCCTGGGCGCGGATATCGCCTTCAGCCTGCCGCAGCGCGAGGCGAATGCGCAGGAGCGGGCCTATCTCGAAGGGCTCGGACGGCTCGGAGTCGTCGCGACCAT
>JBIPLL010000628.1:0-5676 GCA_044368425.1 Beijerinckiaceae bacterium | reverse complement strand
TGAACAACCTGTTCGTTAAACAGGTCAATACCGAGCCAAGCTTTTGTGGAAACACATTAGAAGGTGTAACGACTAGAATATACGACCTACTGCATTTGCTACGGTTATGAAATTCGTAGAATTCAAGTGAATTCGAAACGCGGAACATACAGCTTTGCTGTGTGAAGAGATAGTCTGCTCTGCATAGTAATATGCAGTAAGTACAAAAGTACTTTACGTGATCTAACGAATCACGTTAACATTTGGTCATCAAGCGGCGCACAGATCATTGCACTGACTACAAAGAACAAGGCACTCGCTGAGCTTAGTAACGTTGTACCAACGAGTCAGAAGAAAAGGTTGTACGACCAGATAGCATTAGCGACATTTAACGATCCGAGATTTATTAAATTAAACGAGAAGCTAGGTTTATCAGAGAAAGATTTGCGAAAGGCTGGAAGTCGGCCTTATAAAATTCCGTTAATTGCTGGAAACACCATTCCCTACGGGTGGTCAATCAGCAGCCAAGCTTATGCAGGGATGCATTTGAAGGTTCAACGACCAGGACAAACGCTCTAGAACAGAGTATGAAGTCCGTACATCAGAAGTCTGATGGAAACGCGGAACATATAACGGTATAACCATTGTATGATGATATGGTCTGATCTGCATAGTAATATGCAGCTTGTTGAGTTAATACTTAACTGCTAGATGTTTAACGCGCATCTGGAAACACTATGGCAAAAGCGGCAAACATGGTAACCTTTACTAAGATAGAGGCTTTACACAGCAATGTGTATCGAAAATTGGGTGAATTCAGGGAAACACCAGAACGGTCAATCCTGAGCCAAGCTTACTCACAACTTTGTGGGTTTGAAGGTGCAACGACTATTATGTACTGGACAAGTGTCTAGGAAGCTCCCGACACCCTTTAGGGTGATGATATAGTCTGGCCTATATAGGAATATATAGAATCTTTCTAAGTATTAGAAAGGTTGGCAGAGATTAACGCTCTCTGTTTAACAATCGTTACGGCGCGGGTCAGAAGACTGCGGCCATGAATGTCGAAAATAAGCTCGCAAAAGCTCTCGGAAAAGATGATAACCTATTTGTGATTAAAGCTGCAGATCGCGATCAAGTATTAAATGAAATTAGTGCTAGAATGGCGCGATACGAAAAGCTAGATCCAGATCTTTACTCAGAACTTAAAAGATTACGTATGGATGTAAAAGAAGTGTTCAATAAAGGTTTAACACCTAGTGATGAGATTATTGAACAGCTATACTTCTTAGATCCTAAAACACGTGATGTTATTGAAAAGATTTCTAGAAACCAACTTAAGACAATTACTCCAGATGACTTCAGTCAAGTTTCACTTATAATGTCTGAACATTTAAGTGAGCAAGTACCAATCCTTAAAGAGTTTACAAAATTCTTTGGAAGACTTGCAGAGACTTACCTGACTACAGCTAAACCTTCTAATAGTGCTTTGGATACCGCTGCAATTATTAAAAGAGCTGTATTAGGTGCTAGACGCGAAAAGAAACTACCTAAACCGCTAGTAAGAATTCTTGGAATTAAAAACGAGAGTATTAGGACAAAAATGCTTAATCGTTATAAACTCTGGGATGAAGAGAGCTTGTTTGATGAGATCTTGTATGGTGCTAAAGCTCCAACAACTCGTCGGACTGGTTTTAAGGTTGGAGACTATTCAATCTTTTCAGAAGACATCGTAAAAGGTAGTGAGGTGCTGTATCCGAATAAGCTTCCTAAATCGTGGACTAATGTTCCCTTTGTGAACTTTGACGGTAAGGTGCTAGAACAAAACTTCACACAGACATTTGAAGAACGTTTGCTTTACAAAGAAGGCGATAAGTGGATTAACAATATCGTACAGGTTAAACAGAAAACTGATCCTACTTGGTGGGAAGAGTTTAGAAATAAATCTGGAAAGATGAACGATATTGCTGATGTGCAAAAGGCGCGTACTGCCTATGGTGTTAATGCGAACCATAGCGATGATGCCACTTTAGTCAAGGCCTTCCATTTGTGGGGACGTAAAAGAGGTATCCAGACGAGCACAGTCCACGATGCATTCGTGAGCAATGCAGCAGACATGCTTGAAGCGCGACAAGCTCTTCGAGAAATCTATGCAAGAACACTAAGGAAAAATGTTATTGAAGACACCTTAGAAGAAATGCGTAAGAGAGGGATGCCTGCTAGTGAAGTTGAAAAGTTTAGAAATGAAGCTATCGAAATAGGTCTGATTCCTGTGGTCGGAAGGTCTAGAATCGGTGGAAGATTGATAACGAAAGATGATGTCCTTACCGCAGATGATATATTAGAGATGGTTCCTGAGAACTTTGATTCTAACAGGTACTGGTACGGGATTGGGACTTTCTTACTTACAATGAGTTGGAGTATACATGATTACTCAAGAGTTTTTGCAGGACAATTATTTTTATGATGATGGTTACCTGTTCAACATGAAGACAGGTAAGCGAGTTGGAGGTCCGAACGGTGATGGTAGATGGAAAACAGTAATAAGAAATAAGTATTACTATCTACATCGTCTGATTTGGATATACCACTTCGGAGACACTGACTTATTAATTGATCATAAAGATAGAGATGTGGCTAATAATAGGATTGAAAATTTAAGAGAAGCAACTCCGACGCAAAGCTCTTGCAATAGACTTGAGTATAATGATAGTGGTTTTAGGGGAGTCGACAGGTACAATAATAAGTGGCGAGCGAAGATAAGGTTTAACAACAAACATTATCACATCGGATACTTTGATACACCTGAGGAAGCTTCTTTAGCTTACAAGAAAAAGGCATTAGAACTACATCAAGAATTTGCGCAATTGGAATGCAGTTAAATCGTAGTACAGGATGAGTTGTACTTATCCAAAATCAAGGGCTGTGCCCAGAAGGTAATTAAGAATGGCAACGAATCAAGAAGAACTCTCCGCAGAAGAACTCGCGGAACAGAAGAAACTAGAAGATGAAAAGGCTGCACTTAAAAAGGCAGCTGAAGATGAAGACAGAGAGGCTGAAGAACTTTTAAAGGCTAAGCCTCGTAAGACCAACGACGACGATGACATGATCGCTCGATTAGTTTCTGAACGTGTTAATCAGGAGCTTTCGGGAATCAAAGGTAAATTAGATAACGCATTCAAACAACGCGATGAAGCTCTAAGTAAAATCGCAGAGTTTGAAAAGAAAGAACGCGAATCTACGCTCAAGCGACTGGAAGAAGAGGGTAAACACAAAGAAGTTTACGAACTCAAGTTAGCTGAAGAGCGAGCTAAGAATGAAGCACTTGAGAAAATTAATACAGAACTCAGTAGAGATGTTTCTGTACGTGATGCTCTTAAGAGCTACACTTTTAGAAATGATAAAGCGGCTGATATGGCTTTTAGAGAAATTGTTTCGAGTCTAGTACGAGACGAGTCCGGTAAATGGGTACATCGTTCTGGAATCTCTGTAAGAGACTTTGTGGAAGCATTTTCTAAAGACGAGGATCAGTCTTTCTTGTTTAAACCTAAGACATCGACTGGTGGTGGATCTTCTTCACCTAAGTCCGGAAGTGGTGATTCTAAGCCAAAGTCTATTTTTGAAATGTCCCAAGCTGAAGTGCTAAAATTAGCCGCAGAGGGAAAACTTAAGAAATAAGGAAATATTATGGGTGCAACTACTCAAATCGCAGGCGCGACTCAATTTGCCCTGCAAAACGCTCTTAGTGCCTATTCGGACGAGGCTTACACCTCAGCCAAGAAGCTCTCTGGTACTGGTATTGTGGGTTCCAACCCCAATATCGATGTAGGTACTGAAACCTTTATCGGTCAGGTTCGCTGGTACAAGCCTCTGAATCCTACCGTTAACGTTGCTTCTATTACTGATGCAACTGCTGGTCAAACTACTTCTTTCAACTCTGATTACCTGACGTATATTAAGACGGTTCGTACGCATGGTGCGTCTCGTGTGAATATGCAACAAGTTGTTGCTCAAGAAGACGGTCTGGCTAAGATCGGTCGTGATTTTGGCGAAACTCGTGCTCAAGACGAGCATGATGCTATTCTTTCTGTGTTGCGTGGTGTTGCTATCTCTGAAGCTCTCAATGGTGCAGCTTCTGCTAGTGGCGCTACTGGTCTTGGTGGTCAGTCGTTTGATAACGATCCCACTGACAAGAAGTATGGTTTCTATGTGGACCTGGGTAACAACCCGGCCATCATCGCTGCCACTGCTTCTGCTCAAGGTGCTGCTCGCGCTGAAGGCTTCCTGCAAGCTATTGGTAAGGCCTGGAAAGACTATGAGCCTGACTTCGCGTATCTGGTTACTTCTCCGGAAATGCTGGCTTCGCTTCGTTCTGCTAACCTCGTTGACCAGACTCCGGTCACTGACGGCAATATCAACTTCCAGACCATCTTTGGCGGCAAGCTGCGTTTGATCCAAACTCGTGCATCGCAGAGTCTGACTTCTGCCGAACGTACGAAGATCAATACTGGCGCGGGTGTAGATATTGGTGGTACGAAGACCAGCTTCATCGTGCTCCCCGGTGCGCTTGCTATGGCTCCGCTGGCTGTACCTGATCCTCTGGAAATGGATCGCAACGCTGCTGCTTATCAGGGTGGTGGTACGACTCAGGTTTGGTATCGTTGGGGTTATGTGCTGGCTCCGGCTGGTTACGACTGGACTGGCAATGCTACTGCATTTCCCTCGAATGCTGATTACTTCAGCACGATGGAAGGTGCAACCCAGAAAGCTCTGGCGGATGTTACTACCATTGCTGATGCCAAGGGTTCGTTCTCGCGTAAGGCAACTTCTGCGCTTAGTATGGGCATTCTGCCGGTGTTCCACTCCTAAAAGGAACAATCATGGCACTCGCCAAGGGCATAAATTCATATGTCACTGTTGAGGAAGCTGAAGCATATTTCGCTAATAAACTAGATGTGGCTGCATGGACAGATGCACCATCTGTGCAAAAAGAGCAAGCACTAGTTACTGCAACAAGTCTTTTAGATAATTTGGCTTGGGCGGGAAAGGCTGTAGAGGAGTCACAATCCTTAGCCTTCCCGCGTGTGGTCGAGTATTTCGACCCTAAAGTTGGTGGTTATGTGTACAATACAGGAACACCAAAGCGGATACTAACAGCTACGTTTGAATTGGCATATCACCTGTTAAATAATGACGGTCTACTGGATGAAACTGGTAGTGTTAAAACTTTAACAGTCGGGCCAATTACACTCACGGATGTTAAGTCTGCTGGAAGTATTCCTTTGTTGGTCAAAAACACTGTAAGACCGCTTCTTTTAAATGCAGGCAGCAATATGTGGTGGAGAGCTAACTAATGAGCCTTCGATCTCTAGTTAAGAATGGAGTCAAAAAGGCTTTCAAGCTAGCTGGAGACTTATGTGTTAATGTTGAACTTACACAAAAAGCTCCGACAGGTTTCAACTTTGACACCTTGGCAGCCACCGAGAGCACCAGCAGTGTAATTACTGTTAAGGCGCTTATCATTACTAAGCAAAAGCAACAAAAAGAAGATGTATCGAGTGATGTTGAAAAGCTATATCTGTTGTTCAATAACGACGATGTGGCTAAATTTAATATCTTTGATACAGCAACGGTAAATGGAAAAACTTATATACCTGAGAGACCTTATAAAGATAATGGTTATGTCACAGAGATTAC
>JBIPLL010000661.1:0-8388 GCA_044368425.1 Beijerinckiaceae bacterium | reverse complement strand
GCTTCAGAAGCTGACGACGGCGATCCAGTCGCTGTCGCCGCTCGCAGAGGTGCGAACGGCCACTCGCATTTCCCAGATTTCAAGGCAGCCGACGAAGCGATTACCCGGGAGTGCAGCACACGCCCTACAGCAGCCCAGGCTGAGATTCGGAATTGGCTTGAAGAAGTCACTGCCTCCATGACGCCACCCGCATGAAACCTCGTGAGCTAGCATTACCTGCGCTTCTTCATGAATTGGCTCGGGAGTGGCAAAACGGGGATGAGTCATGTCAGCGCGAGTTCATTGAGCGTTGGCAGGCTGCATTTGGACCACCCGTGTCGCCAGTCAAGATCGGCGAGCATTCAGCGAGCTGGTTCAGCACCTTTCCTCAGATTCGATTCCGTGGCATGAACGAGGTTCAGGTCATGCTTGCGGGTGGATCATCGGTCACGCCGGAACTGCTTACCTCCGCTCTTCAGTGCATTCAGCCAGGCCGGACCCCGATTTTGTTGGTGCCCTCCACAGCGACTTTTGCGACTTGGCAGCAAAGCCTTCCCACGCAAGCCATCCTCATCCTGGGCCTGGATGAGATCGTTCATGTCCTGTCTGCAACTGAACCACCAAACGCTCTTCGGAAGCAATTCCGCAGCAAGATTTCGCTAGGGCGTCTGGATCCGTATGACTATCAAGTTCCGGCTCAAGGCAATATGTTCTACGGACGCGAGAACGAACTGCGAATGCTGAAGGAAAAGGAAACGCAATCCTTCGCGATCGCTGGTCCAGGCCGGATCGGCAAAACATCCCTCACTTACGCCTATCGCAATGCGCTCAGACGCACTCATGATCCTCGCGCTCAGCGCATAAAATTGATGGACTGCCTCCACATGTCTGCGGCCACAACGGAGACTTCGCTAGTGCGATACATTGCTGGGGAGATCGCGCCAGGTCGACGAGCCAGTCAAATGATTGTAGAGGACTTTCCGGCGTTTCTCAGATTCCAACACCACGATCTCGGTGGTCCACCGGACTTGATCATTGATGAGGTGGATGGCGTGTGTCACACAGAGGTTTTTGCGATACTGGCTGAGGCGGCAAAACTTCAATACTGCCGTTTGCTTCTCTGCGGCAAAGCCAATCTGCTCCACACGATGCTAGCCGGGAAGTCTCCGCTTGCCCTTCGTTTGCACCTCATCAGTCCTGAACCGCTCACCCGAGACGAAGCACGGCGCCTATTCATGCAGCCGCTACGGGACCTCGAAATTCGAATCGACACTTCCGCGCTTGAAATGGTATTAAACCTCACCGGTTGCCTGCCTCACCAACTCCAATACTATGCATCGCAGTTTGTGCTAGCAGCGTCGCTTCAAGACGGCAAGGCACTAACCATATCTGATGTGGAAACCGTTCAGAATGGCGTGATCTCCCAGCAATTTCTCCGGAGTGCCTTAAATGAGTTGGATACGGTCACCCGTGCGCTTGCCCTAATGATTCTAGAAGCCTTGCCACCAACAGTGAACATCCCATCGCTGCAACAGCTTGCTTCGCGGCAAGGGCTAGTGCTTGGCGCGGAGAAGGCACTGAACAGCCTTATCTCACTCCACATTCATAACTTCCTGGCGATGGAGAAGGGTGACTATCGCATCGCAACGGGCTCACTCGTGCTCTCTGCTCAAAGGCATGGCTTTCTGAAAGCAGACCTCAAAGAAGCCATCGAGGCGTGGAGACTTTCCCCCAACCTTGGTCGGCCACCATCATCATCCTCTCAATGATTCCCGAATCCCAGTTCCTCTATCGGCGCATTGGCGAGGCTCTCTTTGATGAGATCGTCAATGCCATCTCACAAAAGCAGCGAAGCCATGTCTTGCTCGGTGCCAGGAATTCCGGCAAACGCTACATCATGCATCGTTTGCCTGAGCGTCTTCTAGATGGAGGCGTGCGGCACGTTGTCACAATCGATTTTCATCGAGATAGGCCATGGGAATCTGAAAAAGAACTGACGGGGCATCTCCAAAAGTGCTTTGGTGACATGGCTCCAGCAAATGAACTAACCGCGTCCGACGGGACGTTGCGTCGGTGCCTAGAGCGGGCCATTTCCGATAGGCCGGGTATGGTGTTACTTGCATCGGGGATTGATGACCTTGGTCCGCATCTCTCGCTGCTTTTTGTACAAGTGATCCGAACATTTGTCCAAGCTTCGTCAGCGCGCCTTACAGTTGTGTTAACTGGCGAAGTGAACTTTCAAGACCTCGTTGACGGACCCGGCTCTGCCTTTGAAAACTGTGCCCAACAGATTGTCATCCAGGGGTATGATCAGGTAGAATTTTCCACGGTGGCTCGCACCCGAGCCAACTCAGCCAACATCACCCTAAACGATAAAGACGCCCGACGATTGTTCCGACTGACTGGAGGTCAGTTTCACCTGCTTACGCCGTTGCTCTCGGCATGGCAGGACTTCGTGGCCAGCCACGCGGCCCAACAGAACCGGGAGCATGCACAGAGGGTCTTCTTTAGCCAAATTCGAGCACCAGGAGACTATGGGTTAGAGCTGCTAGAACACGCGGCTGACCTCATCGGGCAATACCCAAACGAGTGGGCACGCTTGGAAGGTCTAATTCAGCGGAAAAACCCATCAGCAGGCTTCAATCCGCCAGGCCCGCTCGAGTTTGCAGGGCTTGCCGTGCGAGATGGCGACGACCGTTTGCATTTCTGCTCACCGCTCATCGCCCGCAGTGTGAGGCGCTATTTTCATGATCGTCGTCGTGGAGATTGGCATGCTCAAGTTGGAAGGTGGACAGAAGCACTTCAGGCATACGAGGGGATCGAACCTACGCTACGGTTGCGACCCTCTGGTCCTGATGATCGTCCAGTCATCTGGTCCCTCATCCGCAGCTACGGTAGCTACCTCTATTCTTTAGCGTCTCTCCATGCACACAAGGCACCGCAACAACGACTGGAACTGCGGATCGCGCTTCAGCGTGGGCTCCAATTGATACTCGGCGTGCGTAGCGTGACGTTCTGGCGACGAGGCGAAACGAAATGGCACAGTCTTACCCCGGCGGAATTGACCAGCCCAAGCTCAATCAAGGCGGCCACGAAATTTCTTCCCTCTTGCATGGGGCCACCAGATCCTCTGCCCCAGTCGGGTTGGATCGCAATCCCATCGCCAAAAGATCAGGAATACCTCGTTGCACTGATTGCCTCCGAGCGCGATGACCAGCCCGAAGCCTTGGTGATCACCGAATCGGGTTCGGGTCATGTGCTCACTCGCGAGCGGCAAAACCTGGTGCGCGAATTGGGCAATGTCTTCCTCCGCGCCTATGAGCATCTTTCCTCCGTGGCTCGCGCCATCACTCGCGGTGAACAGCGCCAGAAGTTTGGTGACGTTGCCGCTACTGCTCTAAGCGGCACCGAAATGCGCAAGACTCCGGCGGATATTCTTCGCTACGCTGGAGAGGCTCTGCTCACCATTGGCTATAAAAGGCTGCTTTTCAGCTTGCTCGATCCCAGCGGCTCCAGAATCAAGGGCGAGGTAGACGTCAGTTCCAACGACGCCGTCAATGTAGCCGAGCACACTGATTATCCGGCGGACAAACCTGAATCAGACATTCAGGCTTGGGTTCTTCACCATCGGCAGCCCCGTCGCGTCGCCCAGCCGCTGAAAGAACCTGGAGTGAACAGAGATGTGGTGGAACGGGCCAACATCGGACCCTTTGCGCTGCTGCCGCTGCTGGGCCAGAATGGTGAAGCTCTCGGAACGCTTCACGTTGAAAGAGAGGATTGCTCGTTACCTACTCGGGAAGAAGTCGATGACTTCATTGCATTTGGTCGTCGATTGAGCGTGGCCATTGAACGCTGCGAGCGTGTCGCGCTGTATCAGCCAGCACTGCAACTCTTGCGCGATCCCGTCTTCATTATTGATCCACTTAATCGCATACGTTTCGCCAATGAGGCTGCTCACACAGAATTCGATGTGCATGAAGGTTGGCAGGAAAGAAGAGAAGCCCAGAATACACGTCACGTCTTTGGGGATGTAGCACACTCGTGCGTGCTCGACCTTATCACGACGGCGCTGGAGAAAGAGCAGCGCTCAGTGCGCTATTTGCCAGCGGTTGGTAAGCGCAAACGTCGAATGACCGTGGTAGCCCAGCCAATTCCCGTCGGTTCTAGATACGCGCCAAAAGGAAGTCAAACCCAGGCTGGCGTCCTTCTCCACTTCCGTGACTATCACTACCAATGGACAGGCTACGATGTCCTCAACAACCTTAATGAGGTAATCACTGTTCGAGGTTACCTTGATAGGCTGCTAGAACTGCCGAAGGCTCTTGGTCACAAATGGGCAAGACTTTGGCTGACGCCTGAAGTCCTCGGAGATGATTTGTTCAGTGCCGAGTTCGACCAGAGTCGTGTCATCGGTGTTAAGAGTTATCACAATGAAGATCCAGAATTGAATTCGATCCTCCAAGCATCGCCAGAGCCGCTAGATCTAGATGACCCTGAATCGGCTCGGGCCGTTCGCGATGGCCAAGTGGTCATCTATCAAATGGTCACTACCCCAACAGAGAAATTTACCACCCCGGTTGGCTTGGAGGTCATACCCTTCACCAATCCACCGCGCTCTAAGGAATTCAAACGCAAGGTGGGCGAAAAATGGATTAACTTTCCACTTCGTAGCACCGAGGGGAAAATGATCGGGATGATTAGCATGGATGTGCCTGATCACTTTCGAGCCCGCAACGTCGAGGACTTGAAAATGATGGCTCAGATCATCGGTGCCCGACTCACTAGCTTGCTTGAAAGCCGATTCCTCAAAGCTGCCTCTGAGCGCGTCATCGCTGATGTTTCGCATGAGATCATCACGCGTTTGACTCCTTTGCAATATTTGGTCTCGCGTTGTGACCTGTTAGCCACAGAAAACCCTCGAATCAAAGATCTCGGTGACGATTTGGCCGGGTTTGCTGTGAGCTGTCTCAGCGTTCTCAAAGACATCAAAGGGGCCTATCTCGTTCCTCCTGTTGAGCGTCAAACGCTTGATCTTCGTGACTGGCTCCGAAGGCTGGTTGCGCAATCAGGTTGGGGGAAAATAGCATCCGTGATGGACGGCGAACCAATCGAAGCACAGGCTGACCCTGGGCACCTTGAGCGTGCATTGGTCGAACTGTTGAAAAACGCCGGAGACTTTGCTCGGCCAGGAGTAGCGCTGAGGATCGAGATTGACACTGGGTTGAAACTCGAGGGTGATCAACAAATGGTGTGGATCACCGTGAGAGATAACGGTAAAGGCATTCCAAAGGCAAAATGGAAACTCGTTTTTACTGACTTCTATTCCTACCGGCCTGGTCAAGAGCCAAGTACCGGAATGGGGCTGGCGGGTGTCGAGAGACAAATCAAAGCACTCGGAGGAACCATTTCGGTTGGCGGCTTTTCAATCGAAGATTCGAGTGTTTCGGCGGCATACGGTGCAGTTTTTCGGCTCACTTGGCCGAACATTTCATGCGAAATTCAACCGCATTCAACGCCGGCCAGTGCAAGCCCTGAGACGAATCCCCCCTATTGATCCACTATGAATACCTCACCACTCAACATCATCATAGTCGAGAATGATCGAGCTTCACGGGAAGGACTTCATAAACTGCTAATTCAGGTGTTTCCAAATGTCACGGTCAGCACCGCTGCCGACGTAAAGTCAGGTCGTGCTTTGTTGTTGCGAACGGAGGCCGACGAAGGCAATGAGGCATCGAAGTTAGTTCCGGTGGACATCGTCATTCTTGATTTCCGCCTTCCCGTTGAAACTGGCGGAGAGGAAATTGATACTTCTCTCTGTGAACTCTCTCGCAGGAAACACCCGAATTCTCTTGTCATTCACTTAACTGCAAACGCAAGTCATGAGAAGGCCAAGGCGCATCTCCAGGAAGTGCATCCGTCGGCTTGCCCCACAGTCGGGGGCAATACGATGGAGACTCAACACATGGGGATCGTTATCGAAAAGGGTCTGCCTAAAGACGACGACCTAAGGCGGTTGGGCCGAGAGATCGTCGAAGCCATCTCCCGGCGGCAGAAGCTCAAGACGATTGAAACAGGCTTGTCGCAATTGCTCGACGACACAGGCAACCAGTCGTCCGGCAGCCGACGCCGCATGGGGCGAGTTGGGGTGCCGGACAGTGGACTTACTGGCCACTTGGCTGGGATGAGCCTAGCGCTGGAGGATGCCTGGTCTTGGCTGCCCGAGCGAACGAAGAAGCAGGCGCTCTCGATCTTTAAAGTCCATGAGGTCCCGGGTTCGCCAGATCAAGTCTATATCCAAATGCTATGAGCCTCGACTTAGAACCGGCTCTTGCCAGTGCACCCAAGCGGAAGACGCCCCACTTTCACATTCACTATTCGCCACGCGATGCGGCGGGTGAACGAACCCGTGGAGATGGTGTGCGCAGCGAAGACTTGATCAATGCTTATGCTGAAGCGCTTGAAGCTGCATGGACCGACCTCCAGATGCTGCCGAAGGAGGTTTCTCATCCATCAATAGCCGCACCCGGAGTGATCCAATGCGTGGTCACTGATGTACCTGAGCCCGTGTGTTCGGTCGTGATTCGCGATGAGGCAATCAAGCCGATTCTTGCCTTGCCATGCTGTTACCCCGAACTGGCGGATTGGCCGGCCGTCTTAGACATGGCGCGCTGCTCAGCGAGACACGAGCCAGCTCACGCTTGGGCATGCAGGGTTTGGAGTGAGCTATGGCTAGGGCTAGACGTTTTGAACTCCCATCGAGGGATTCGACAACTTCTAGCTGAGCCTGCGCATTGGTTGTCGGAAGGCCATGCCGTGGCTTTGGAGGCAGGGAATTCTCCGACTGGCTATTGGCTCCAACACGCTTCGAGTTGGTGCGACCGCCCGGAGATATCACTTTTCGAAGAGCCTTACGCTGCAGGCTTCTTTGCCCGCTATCTAGATCGCAGGCTAGGGCTGAAGCCCGGAGAGGTCTTCAGCAGAGCCATCAGCACCATCACCGCCCCGCCGCAAGGGCCAGATAGAACTGTGCATAATGCCCAGCGCCTCGTCTGGCAGGCGCTCAATCGCGTCCTACAACCTAGTCTAACGGCTGAGGAAGCCTGGCTCGAGTCGTGCCGTGCAGGTGCTTTTATCGGTGGATCGTCGTTGCCAGCCGATGAGGAAATGGCCGTCTTCCAACGGTATGGAAGACGCGCAGTCGCCGATTCTTTTGATCTCCGAATCAACAATCCTACGATCTCTCGGCCCTATCTCGGATCGTCACTCTCTTGTCGTTATTTCAGTCTCACGTTGCCGACATCAGCGAAGACTATTGGACTGGAGGCAATCCTCGCCAAAGCTACTGTCTCACCAAGACTCAGAGTTGGCCTTTGGTCGGAGACAAATGCTGCCGTCGGCGCATGGTTGCCTTCAGGTCAAACGGATTGGTTGCTTCCGGTCAAGTCAACGGAGCACTCGGAGCACACACGATGGACGGTTGTGTGCGCTCTTGTTCCCGACGATTCTGGCGGAGAAAGTGATTCAACATGGCCAATATCTTGGACACTAAGGCTTGAGGCGAGATAGAGTCATTATGCATGTGGCTCAAAGCTTGAGCCTTGCAAGGCGACCTGCGGGAACGGCGATTTAAAGGGTAGCCTTTTGCTTTGCTGGTGATGTGGCAGAAGACGGCGATGCCGGTTTACTCGTTGTAGCGGGGGTATGGCTGAGAGCAATGGCGGGGCGGCGTCCGGCCTTCTCGCGGCCTGCCTTAGTATCTATCACCAGCCAGCTGCCCGTCATCAAGGACCCACGACGATACCCGCCGTGAACTCGTTCGTGCTGAGGCCAGCGGCTGCAACATCTCATCTCGATGGAATGATTGCGTGACGTCGATGGTGGGGACAGGATAGATGTCTTCATGAAGTTCTGTTCAGCTCTGCTCTTTCTCGCCTTTGTGTCCGCTCATGCGCTCGACCTGCCACAGGGAGACACGGATGTGCGCGGGGACGCGGCTTTGCAGGCGAGCGCGGCACCGGCGGCGGGCAAGGTGGAATCGCTGCATGCCGGAAAGCGCATCACGATCACGAAGGCGGACCCGGCGAAGGCCTATGCGGCGCAGTTCACGGCTCCGGTTTCGACGGAGATCGCGAAGAAGGAACGTGTGCTGGCGGTGATCAAAGCGCGAGTCGTGGGCGAGGCGGAATCAGGTGAGGTGCTGGCGAAGTTTCAACTCAGAGGCGCGCCTTACACGGCGTTTGGGCCGACGATTGGCGTGGGCATTCATCGAGAGTGGACGGAGCAGCCGGTGTTGTTTGTGTCGGACGATGCGGTGCCTGCGGACAAAGCAGCCGTGGAGCTGCTGTGCGGGCACAAGGAGCAAAGCATTGAGGTGGAGAGCATCCGCGTGCTGAAGTATCCCGCGAC
>JBIPLL010000153.1:0-6362 GCA_044368425.1 Beijerinckiaceae bacterium | reverse complement strand
CTGGTCGGGGCGACGACGCGGGCGGGCCTGCTCACGACACCGCTGCGCGACCGCTTCGGCATCCCGATCCGGCTGCAATTCTACACGGTCGAGGAACTGGAACTGATCGTGGCGCGCGGGGCGCGGGTGCTCGGCATCGGCATGTCGCCGGACGGCGCCAACGAGATTGCACGGCGCTCGCGCGGGACGCCGCGCATTGCGGGGCGGCTTTTGCGGCGGGTCCGGGACTTCGCCATCGTGGACGGCGATGCTGTCGTGACGCGGGCGGTCGCCGACAAGGCTTTGCAGCTTCTCGACGTTGACGGGATCGGGCTCGACCAGATGGACCGGCGTTATCTGACGCTCGTCGCACAGAGCTTTGGCGGGGGGCCGGTCGGTGTCGAGACCATCGCCGCCGCGCTCTCGGAACCACGCGACGCGATCGAGGAGATCATCGAGCCTTTCCTCATCCAGCAGGGCTTCCTGCAGCGCACGCCACGCGGACGATTGCTGACGCCGCACGCCTTCCGGCATCTCGGCTTTCCGGAACCCAGGCGCGAGGCCGCGCAATTCGGCCTGTTTGCGGGCGACGACGAGGACTAGCCGGCTTCAGCCGGCCTGGCCCGGTGTCCTGGCAAGGGGCGGCGCAGGCCCCGCTGCCGCGTCCCAGGACAGGCCGGGGCGCAATGGAACGAATCTTTCCTGCGGGATTCCGGCAGCCTTCAGGGCGGTGTCCAGGGCTTCGACGGGGCGCTCCACCTCCTCGTTCGTGATCTGGAACGTGCCCCAATGGTGGCCGAGCGCCTGACGGGCGCGCAGTTCGCGCATCACCGCGACCGCTTCTTCCGGGTTCATGTGGTTGTCGCGCATGAACCAGCGTGGCTCGAAGGCCCCGATGGGCAGGATGGCGAGCGCGATCTCGCCGTAGCGGGCACCTGCCTCCCGAAAGATCGCGCCGTCATGATAGCCGGCATCGCCGACATGATAGACGAGGCCCGCTGGCGTCGTGATGGCGAAGGACGCCCAGAGCGCCATGCGCCGGTCGGTGAAGCTGCGTGCCGACCAGTGGTAACTCGGCTCAACCCGTACGCGCACTGCGTCAGACAGAACGATCTCTTCGCCCCAGTCATGAGCGCTGACTGCAATGTCGGGGGCGTGCCCCCTGACGATGACGTCATTGCCAAGCGGAACGACGACACGCGCCTTGTGACGCGCCCACAGAGCTGCGAGCGTCGGGCCATCGAGATGGTCGTAATGGTTGTGGGTGACGAGGACCGCGTCGATGGGCGGCAGGTCGTCAAACGCAACGCCCGGAGGGTTCACGCGGCGCGGGCCTGCAAAGCTCACCGGGCTTGCACGCTCCGAAAAGACCGGATCGACCAGGATGTTGACGCCCGCCGTCTGCAGCAGGACAGACGCATGACCGATATGGGTCACGCGCAGCCCCGCCACCCGCTCGGGTGGCTTCGCCCCTGCATGGGGGCTTGGATAATGTTCGGGCCAGGTCGCGCGCCCGCCTTCCCATTGCCAGCGCAGGAAGTCGGCGAAGCCCTTTGTCACCGGACGGTCAGGGTTGCGGAAGCGCAGGCCGTCGAAATTGGCCCGCACCGGCCCCTCGTAATACGGATTACGGTTGCGGGCGTACGAGCTCCAAGCTCCCGTTGCGCCGATGCCGGCAACGATGGGCAAGCCCAGATATTTGAGAAACTGACGTCGTAGCATGCGCTCTAGTTGTGCAGCCCGTCGCCCCGGTCAAGGGGTGCGGCCATGCGCCCGGCGCCTCGCGACTTGACGCAAGGTGATAACGGGAGGACGCTTCCACCCTGACCCGGAGGCGCCGATGTTTTCGCCGAGCCGTTCCTGTCACGTCCGCATGCGGTGCTTGCCGGCCCTCCTGGTCCTGGCGCTGTTCCCGTCAGGTCCGGCGCCGTGGGCCGGCGAGCTTGCGCCGCCTGCGCCATCGACGTCGCCGGTCATTCGCGTCCAGCAGGCTGCGCCGTGCACCTGCCGGGCCTTCGGCCGGGACTACGGGATGGGCGAGACCGTGTGCCTGCGCATTGAGGGACGGCCGGCCATGGCCGAGTGCGCCATGTTTCTCAACAACACGTCCTGGCGCAGCACCGGGCGCCCCTGCCCGGAAGGCTGATGCCCTTTCCCAAACGAGAAGACCCCCTCTCAAACGAGAAGGCCGCCGCGATGAACGCGGCGGCCTTCCGACGTCGAGTAACGACGATTGCCGTCCGTGACTGTCATCCGGCCCGTTGCGGGCCGTTCTTGATTATCGGCCGTCCCCTCACACGACTCCGACGACGATGGCGCCGATCAGTGTCAGCGCAGCGCAGGTCAGGGCCATGCGTGTCCTCTCGAACCAGTTTTGCTTCAGGCCATTGGCCATCGCAACCTCCTGTCATGATGGACAAGTCGAGACTAGCAAGACCGATGGCGGTAACGAAGCGTTAAATTTTGGCAGGTCCTGCCTCGATCTGCAGCGTCGAGCCGATCCATTGCGCCGCGGCAAGTGCCTGATGATCCGCGCCGAACGGCGCCACGACCTGAAGTCCGAGCGGGAGCCCGCCCGGGTCGCTCAGGGCCGGCACCTGCACGCAGGGCAGGCCGAGAAGCGTCCACAGGCGGTTGAAGGCCGAATCGCCGGTCGAGCCATAGCCTTCCGGTGCGGGGCCGGGCGCCGAGGGCGTCAGGATGATGTCGCAGGTGGCGAAAAGGTCGGCAATGGCTGCGCGGCCTGCCCGGGCTGCCGCGAGAGCCGCCTCGTATTCCGCCCGCGTCAATGACTGCGCCGCGTCGAGCGTGGCGCGCAGGCGCGGGGGCAGCGAAGTGGCGTGCCTCGTCCATTCGTGATGGAGCGCCTGCCGCGCCTCGAAGTCCTGGATGGCGCCATGGGCGCGAAAGGCGCCGACGGCTTGCGGCGGCAAGGCCAGCGTCGCGACCTGCGCCCCGGCGCTGGCGAGGCGAAGGGTGGCCGCCTCGATTGCTGCGGCATAGCCCGCATCAAGGGTGCCCATTTCACGCTGCCAGCACAGGCCGATGCGCCAGCTTCGTGCCTCCGGCTCGTCCGGGCAGGCATTGGTGAAGCGTGGGTCGCCGGTGATCGCGCTCATCGCATCGGCGAGATCGGCGACGCCTGCCGCGAAGAGGCCGATCGTGTCGAGCGACCATGCGAAGATCTTGACGCCGACGGGCGGGAGCAGCCGGTAGCTCGGCTTGATCGCCGCCACGCCGCAAAAAGCCGCTGGGCGAATGACGGAGCCGCCGGTCTGGGTGCCGATGGCGAGCGGGATCATGCCGGCAGCGACCGCCGCCGCCGATCCCGAGGAGGATCCGCCCGGCGTGCGGCCCGGCGCCTTCGGGTTGCGCGTGGCCGTCGGGTCCATGAAGGCAAAGGGGGTCGTCGTCGTCTTGCCGACGAGGGTCGCGCCTGCCGTGCGCGCCATGGCGAGCACGGGCGCATCGACCTGCGGGCGATTCCCGGCGAAGATCGCAGGTGCCCCCATCTGCGTGGGCAGGTCGGCGCTGTCGATGATGTCCTGGACGCCGAGCGCGATGCCCGCGAGGGGGCCGGCGCCCGGAGCGAGCGCGCTGTCTGGCAGGCGATGGACGAAGGCCCCGACCTGCGGCTCGTGACGGGCGATGGCGGCAAGGCTCGCATCCAGCGCCTCGCGTGGCGTGAGATGTCCCTGCGCGATCGCGCGCCGGATCTGTCGCAATGATTGCATGTCGTCTCGCCCTGGCTGTCGGTGGCGATCCGTTGTGCCCGGGCATCGGGTTCCGGATCAAGGGCGGGCGGCGGAATTCCCGTCTCTTGCGTGGTGGCCCGGTCCTCATGCAAATAGGCTTGTCCCCGTTCACGCCCATTCATGGTCCACGCGTTTGGCAGATCTTCCGGCCGCGACCTCGTCCCCGTCCGATCCGCAGGCGCTTGCCGCGCGGCGGGGATATCATCATGGCCACCTGCACGAGGCTTTGATCCGAGCGGCGCGCGTCCTTCTGGCCGAGCGGGGGCCGCAGGGCTTCACGCTGGCCGATGCCGCGCGCATGGCGGGCGTGACGCCGGCTGCGCCCTATCGCCACTTTCGCGACCGGGAGGCGCTGCTGGAGGCCGTGGCGCTCCAGGGTTTTCGGGACTTCACCGCGCGACTGTCGGTTCCGTTGAGCAGCGACTTGCCGCCGGAGGAGCGTCTGAAGGCCATGGGCGCAGCCTATCTCGCCTTCGCCCTGGAGGAACCGGGCGCCTATGCCGCGATGTTCGTCGCTCCCCACGGGCCGGCCGGTGGCGGGGTGCCGGACCTGCCGCAGGAGGCCGACGCCGCCTTTGATGCGCTGGTTGCGGGCCTGCGTCCGCTCGTCCAGCCCGGACCGGGGCTTGAGGAGCGGCTGCAGGTGCTGGCCACGCAGATCTGGGCCCTCTCGCATGGTGTCGCCACGCTGGCGGGGGCAGGGCGGCTTGGCGTGCGCTGCAATGTCGATCCGCTCGACGTGCTGATCGAGGGAACCTATGCGTTGCTGCGGGCCTCGCATGCCGGCTGATGCCCCTTCCCGTTCCGTTGCTTGACTTGACGGCCTGTTTGACGGCATAGACCGCGAGCTTTCGCCACGATTGTCGCGAACAGAGCCACCGACCGGCCCCAGGGGTCGGAGGTCAACGTCCCACAGCGCATTGCGCCCTGGGGCGTTGTTGCGCTTTGTCCACGGACGACCCAGATGAAGGTGCGGCGGTCGGCCGGTCCGGACAGCTCGTCCGGACGGATCGGGTGCTCGGGAGCATGACATGTTCGAAGGCCTGAGTGAAAAGCTCTCATCCGTCCTCAATGCGCTGACCCGTCGGGGCGCGCTGACGGAGGACGATGTCAATGCGGCGCTGCGCGAGGTCCGTCGCGCGCTGCTCGAGGCCGATGTCGCGCTTGATGTGGTGCGCTCCTTCACCGACAAGGTGCGCGCACGTGCCGTGGGCGCGGAGGTCGTCAAGTCGGTCACGCCCGGCCAGATGGTCGTCAAGATCGTCCATGACGTGCTTGTCGAGACGCTGGGCTCGGAAGCCTCTGTCATCGACCTGAATGCCGCCCCGCCGGTCGCCATCCTGATGGTCGGCCTGCAGGGCTCGGGCAAGACCACGACGACAGCCAAGATCGCGCGGCGGCTCTCGCAGGGCCAAGGTCTAAACGGCGAGGGGCGGCGCAAGGTGCTGCTCGCCTCGCTCGATACGCGTCGTCCTGCCGCCATGGAGCAGCTCGCCGTGCTCGGCGCGCAGGTCGGCGTCGAGACGCTGCCCATCGTGGCGGGCCAGAGTGCGGTGCAGATCGCGCGGCGCGCGCTCGAGGCGGCCCGGCTTGGCGGCTTCGATGTCGTGATGCTCGACACGGCGGGCCGCGTCACGCTCGATGACGGGCTCATGGCGGAGGTCGCCGAGGTCAAGTCGGTCGCCGATCCGCACGAGATCCTGCTCGTCGCCGACGGCCTGACCGGCCAGGACGCGGTCAATACGGCGCGCGCCTTTGACGCGCGGGTCGGGATCACCGGCATCGTGCTCACCCGCATGGACGGCGACGGTCGCGGTGGCGCCGCGCTCTCGATGCGTGCGGTCACCGGAAAGCCGATCAAGCTCGTGGGCACGGGCGAGAAGGTCGATGCGCTGGAGGAGTTTCATCCCGCGCGCATTGCCAACCGCATCCTGGGCATGGGCGACATCGTCTCGCTCGTGGAAAAGGCCGCGCAGACGCTCGATCAGGAGCAGGCCCTGCGCATGGCCGAGAAGATGCGCAAGGGCAGCTTCGATCTCGAAGACATGCGCGCGCAGCTCGGTCAGCTCGAAAAGCTCGGCGGCATCGGCGGCATGATGAGCATGCTGCCCGGCATCGCGAAGATGAAGGACCAGCTCGCCAACGCCAATCTCGACGACAAGGTCATCCGCAGGCAGGTGGCGATCATCAATTCGATGACGCCGGCCGAGCGGCGCAATCCCGACCTGCTCAAGGCCAGCCGCAAGAAGCGCATCGCGGCGGGGGCGGGCACGGGCGTGGAGCAGGTCAACAAGCTCCTGAAGATGCACCGCCAGATGGCCGACATGATGAAGATGATGGCCAAGACGGGCAAGCGCGGCCCGATGGCGGGGCTTGCCAACATGTTCGGACTGGGCGGCGGCGTGCCGCCGATCGATCCCTCCAAGCTCGATCCGAAGATGCTCGAACAGCTCAAGGACCAGATGCCCGGCGGGTTCCCCGGAGCAGGCGGGGGCATTCCCGCCGCGCCGCCGGCCGGTCTGTTCGGCGCCAAGCCGTCCCTGCCGGGGCTGCCCGGTCTCGGAAAGCCGGGCGGTCTTCCGGGCGGTCTGCCGGGACTTGGCGGCTTCAACCCCTTCGGAGGCAAGA
>JBIPLL010000679.1:0-8407 GCA_044368425.1 Beijerinckiaceae bacterium | reverse complement strand
CATTTAGTCTTTCGACTATCTTTTCTTTCATGTTACCGCCTGCCTCATCATTATCAGCAATAATAATTATATCACTAAAGTATTTTTGAAGCAAATCTATTTGTTTGGATGATACGTTAGCACCCAACGTTGCAACGGCTGGAAAGCCAACCTGGTCTAACCTAATGGCATCAAATGATGACTCCACTACATAAACCTTAGATGCAGTCTTTACTCTATTTAAATTAAATAATAATTTAGACTTTGGAAGTTTGGATGTATTCTTAAAGTCTTTACCCTCAACAGATCTTCCAACAAACCCTACACACAGTCCATCATTATTTTGTACTGGGATAGAGATCATATCTTGGTTTTCAGAATAACCAAGTTTAAACTTTACAACAGACTCTTTAGTAATCTTTCTTTTAACAAAATACTCTTTTGCTCTTTCTGAGTTAAGCGCCTGCTCATGAAGTCTGTTGACAACAGACATGTCAAACTCTGTCCACTCTTCTTTTTCAATTAACTTATTATTAACTTCAGACAGTATGTTTGTCTCAACTTCTTTACTTTTGATAAATCTAACAGACTCAAAATATGTTCTATTGGAAAAATGCATTACTAGTTCTATTAGGTCTGCTGTTTTACTGCATGAAAAACAAAAGAACAATCCAGTATATTTATTTATTTCTCCAGCAGGGGTTCTATGATTCGAATGGAATGGGCAAAATACTATGTACTCAGACTCTGCTTCTTTTTCTACAGTTACGCCAGATCCTGCGAGTACTCTTTTGATTTGATTTGCTGTGTATATACTGGCTTGGTTCCGTCTATCCCTAGTATCCATTCTGATTTCTTTCTCCCTATATATATTCCGTATACGCTTAATGTAAATTCAAAGTAATTTTTGTTTTCGTTATATGATAATGTAAATTGTGGATCGATGTCAATTCTTGGAGAATAGCCAGATAGTCGCATCTCTGATACCAGTAGCCTGATATACTCCTGCTGTAATCTGTATATGGCAGCGTCATCATTAATGACCCCGTCCAAAGCAAACCTTTTTATGGGCTTGTGCTGAAATGTCTCCATGTAGCATATTATACTGACTTATCTTCATAATCCTTGTACCTGTAGTATCCCTTGTCAAAATCAGCCTGAACTAGGAACTCTCCCATAAAACCATTACGGTTTTTTCTAAATACACACTCAATAATGTCGCTATTAGCACCTCGACCTAATGCTAGAACCCAGTCAGCATCGTAGGCAATCTGTCTTGACCATGCTGTTTGACCAAGGGTTGGGACTGTCTCAAGTTTAGTAACATCGTCAGGCGTAGCAGAAGAGATAGCAATAATTGGAACCTCCTCTGAAATAGCCATGAGTTTTAATTCACGAGAAAGGTTTTTCATTCGAACTGTTTCGTTGTCAGATTTTTGGTTTGGTGACATCAATTGTAAATAGTCAACAATTACAAAGTCTGGCTTGTACTGATCAATCTTTCCACGAAGCACCATTGGATTAATATCTCCACCAGTGTCGTTTGATATGATGTGGAACTCTGGTCTACCCTGAACTGTTTTTGTATGCCAAGACTTAAGCATGTCCATTTCAATATTACCAGAACTCAACTTTCTATGTGACCAAAGGCCTTCTCCCATAATTGCAAACACACGGTTACGAACTTCGACCTCAGACATTTCAAGGCTGATAATCATAGGGCTACGACCCTGCTTCCAAGCCTGCACAGCGAAATAGAGAGACAACCAAGACTTTCCGATACCTGGGTATGCAAGGAAGACTCCTAGTTGCCCTGGCATAATTCCTGAAGGTAAGTAATTATCAAAACCTGGCAAACCTGTTTTAATGCCAAGCGCTCCAGACTCCTGTTGCTTCTTTAGGTTTTCAAAATATGCAACTGCAGAATCTAAATCTGTAACATCGATATCACGAATTGCTGCTGTATTTTTTCTAAGTTCTGCTGTTTTAGTAATAAGAGACTCAAGGGCATCTAATCCCAAACCTCCCTGTACATCAGTAGCAGCAGATCTAATAATATCTTTTAAACTATTTGTTAAATACTCTGACTGTAATTCTTCAAGATGATGCTTTGTGGAACCAACGCCACTAACTGGATCAAAGTCCCTAAACTTTTCAACAACCAAATCTGTAGGAGGCACTGTGCCATTTGACTCATAATATTTTCTAATAAACTGCCACACATCTACATGTGTAGTAAGGATGTTCTCTACATTTGCCTGTAACAAAACATGCGCTTGCTTATCTTGAAGAACGGCTGAGATTAGTTTAGATTCTGTATTATTCACTCAACCACTCCTTTGCTAATTGTTTGCGTTGTTCACGATCATGTAAATCTTTTTCTTCTATCATCTTTGCTTTTAGTATATCATCTGCAATATAAGAAAAATGATTCCAAGTAGGATTTTCTGTAACTTCAAAATAGTACTCTAGCAAAGAATAGCAAGTTTCTAGTGTATAGGACTCAACAAGAATTTCTGCCGACTTCTGCTCTTTCCACTTATTGTGTGTTGGAGCATGACCCATCTTAAACTTATAGTGCTTGTCAAAACGACTAAGCAACGCCCACTTACTTTGCTTGTCGGTCATACTAGTTGCTTTCTTCTAGTTCAACCTTTGCTTCTGATATCTTTGCTGCTAGTTTATCTTCAACAAACTTATACACACGCTCAAAAGCCTGGTCTGGAGTTTCTCCATTACGTCTTGAATCAACAACGCCAAGATCAAGTCTTAGTGATTGAAAGTTTCCAAGGTTTAGCGTGTACCCAATTGTTACAGATACCTTTGTATCTTCGTTTTCCATTTCATACCCTTCTGTTATATTGATTCGGACCAAATAGGTATAAATCTACCGTCTTCAGTCTTCGTATATGTAAGTATACCATCACCCATTCTGCGTGTCAACTCAGCCTTAGTTGGTGTGATATCGTTTGTTATTAAATTATCTTTTCTTGGTCTACCAATATGGTATGTAGCCAGTATATCACGAATCTCTCTTACTTGCGATTCAGAGTAATATGATCTTACTTGCCATCCACGCTCCCCGCCTTTTTGTGATCCTGTTGGGAAAGGAATAATTCCACGCTTCATTAATGACGGCATATACTTTTTGTGTCTATTAACAAGATCAGCAGTTTCTCCTACAGTGTAAGCACGTTCTCGTTTAGTTTTAAAATCATTAATTAAACAACTTTCTAATCTATCTTTGTTAATATTGTATATTGACATAATACCGTTTGATCTGTTATAATGCACAATCCTAACAAGATCTTTATTTAAAAACCAAACTTTTTTATTGCCAGGTATTACAGGAGCGCCATTGTATTCTTCGCTCGTTCTATTTCCTTTTTTAGTAGCCATCGACCTTCCTCCGAATCAGATGGTGGATGGAAAAATCTTCTTGATCCACATGTCAAACAATATATTTCTAAATGTGAGACTGAGGTATATAACCTGTCTATAAACATTTTTCGAAAACATTTCTTACAACTTATCATTAAAGAGGTATGCCAACGACCAATATGTTTACGGATACAGATAAGTTTCCAGTTTCATTAAATCGAACTAGGCCCTCCACCCGTGAAGTTCCTACGCTTTTTAAAACTACGGTTACATTTTCTCCAGCATTGGTCTGTCCTATGTTGACTGGAGTAGCAGTTGCTACTGGCTTAAACTTAAACTCTGCTGGAAATACATATTCAAAAGTTTCTTCATCGCCAATATTCTTCGATGAGTTGGTTACAACTACCTTCTCTGTTCCAATAATTCTTGCTTCAGAAGCCTTAACTGATCTTGGTCCATCCCCTGGGATGTCAATCGTTACATACTTTGAAGACGATGGTGATATTTGCTTAGATAACTCATTGACTGCATTAACTATACTGTAAATATAGTTTACGTCTAAAGGTTGTCCTCGTTCTGGTGGTGATATTTGTGCCATAGTTCCTCCTGTATAATTATACCAAACTCAAAGTTCCAGTATAGATAGTATTACTATCTCTTCTTTCTTTGAATATACCGCCTATTTGTACCGCTATTTCTATACTTGTTCCACCCTGACTAATAATAGAATAGTTATTTGAGGTAGCAGTTCCATGATATGTATACTCTGTTTCATTATTATATTTTGTAAATATATCATAAGTTGATATGTTAGGTACAGAATCCCAAGCAACTACAATAATTGAGTTAACCCTTTCAATTCTGCCACTAACTGGCTGCAGGCTTTTGCCAATAACCTTATGAATTAAAGACCAGTGTGAATATCTATTTTTATCTTGTGATGCTATTCTGTAGCGAATTAGGTATTCGCCATCCTTGCCTGCTGGTGGCAAAGATGATCGTGGAATAATTATTTTCTTAACGCCTTGGTCAGCCATTATTAATATTCATCCCAAATCTAAATTCTATATAACTTGTTGTATTTGATTCTTTAATGACAGTTGCAGCATCAATGTTTTTAATTACAGAGTACCCAACCAAACCATATAAAGGATTTATTGATGTAACATTTTCTAACCTAACAGCATCTAGACAAACATAAAAATCATCAGAAATAACATTGTTCTCAACAAACACGGAAGTATAAACCTTTATAGTATTTACAGAGTCCCAGTTAAAACCAGTGCTGCTTTTTCTTAGTTCTTGTAATTGCTTAGTGCTAACAATATATCTATTAGTTGCAAAATCATAGTCTTCTACAATTGCTTCAAACCTTGCCCACTGACCTTCTCCATAAACATCTGTATCTGAAAACTCAATTAGTATATAAACTTTATCTGGATTAATTGGTGCAACATTGTTTGCATTTTTATTTACAACCGAAAAGGCAAGTCTTATTTCATCCGTAGGGGCATTCTTACTTAAGTTTAATGCTGTTCCAGTTAGACCTACGTAATTGCTTCCAGTGTTTGCCTTAAGTCTTTTTACCCCATCTACCATTTCTGTTGATAGATTTGACATTGACCCATTTGTAATTACAATATTATTTAAGAATCTACATCTTTCATACCGCTCAACTCTTTCAGGGTTTGTAAAAATTCTATTATTTGCATTTGTAGTAAATGCCATTAGGTCTGACCCATTGTCTTTAATATGTATTTCTCCGCTAGACCCAGTAGAATCTAGTGGCTCATATTTTGGTATTAATGCAATTTGATTATTATATTCCCATCCCTCTGACTCAGAAAATGAAAATAATGTTTTGCTATCGTAAGCACCAGCAGTTGGGTTTGCACCTGCAGAATAAACTCCAATTTCAGAAATCTCATATCTTTCTTCTGTTGGAAGTTCTGCCGTAAGTACAACCTTAGCAGTTCCATCTTCGTCCTTTATATACCCTCTAGAAGTAATTGGAACACGGAACATTTCAAAGTCCAATGTTGTCTGATTAGAATAATCTCCAAATGGAACTTCTGGATCTGGGTCTAATGGCTTTGCTCCACAGCCCACGGCAATATAGGAGGCATACGCTGGGGATTGACCCACAAGGTATTTGGCAATTATATTTTTCCCATTATTAGTTATCATAGTTATTCCACCTCGTATATTGTATCACTAAGAACAATCCCCTGCTGAAGGATTTGAACCTCTACCTGCTCTTCTTTACCCATATTAATAACGTTGATTATAATGTCTCCAGTTATAGGATCTGTATATACTATTTTACAGTTTGCTATCTGCTTAGTATGATCAACCTCATCAAGCGTATATCCAGTACCACATTCTGGGATTCTGTCGCTAAGTTTAATTGGGAAATTTTTAAAATATGAATCTGCCGTTTTTTGTAGGGCAAGAATATTTTGAGGGTTATATTGGAAGAATATAGAACTTAGGTTTTTAATAGGACTATAAACTACGTTCTCTCCATTAATTAAATCACTTCTAGATATGGTAATAATTTCATGGCCACCTATATCTTCAAATATTAAATCAGTCATTATTTCAATAGGAACAGTATCAGGAGGAGTAATTATTAAATCTGGTGTTGCTGGCTTAACCGCCTGTGGTCTAGTAATACTTGGACTGGCTTGTGGAATTGGTGGGGTTGAGTTAGTTGCCATTACTTTACCTCACTTAAGTATACCGTCATGTCTGGACCTTCTGTTCCTTTACTATATTCAATGTAATATACAACATATCTATCATTTGCAATTTTTTGAATATTGTCTTTTGTGTATTTAACAGAAACAATATCTCCTAATTGAATTGTAGAATTAGCAAAAATCTTAACGCCAATAGATTTTCTTGGCTTTATTATTTTAGACAATAACCACTTCATTAAACTATTTGCTTGATCTTGCGTTTGAATGTATGCAGTTTGAATAGAAAAATCTTTTTTACCGTAAGTCATTCTGCTTAATTTAATATCCTCATACTCTTTATTTATTTTAAATGGAGACACAATAACATTGGAGCCTTCTATAATAGGATCAGACAAAGAACTATTTTTAGAATAATATTCATCTACCGTCAACTCTCCATTAGACTCTTGAGTAAATGTTACTCCCTGGATTCTTAGGTAGTTTCCAGTCGTCTCATCTAAACTTAACGCAGTATCTGTAGCATTAAATATCATGAATTCAGCACCATAGGATCCTGCTCTAAATCCAGAAACCGTGTACCCCTTTATCTTGTTAAACGTTGGAGACATTTTTGCATAAAGTGCTGGATAGGCTTTATCATATCTAATATTAAATGTGGCAGCCTCACGCATGATAGTTCCAAACTCTTCAAAATAAATGCTGTACTTATTAGGTTCTGAACTACTGATTCCAGATAAATAGGTTCCCTGAATAATACCACTCATAGCATACTTTCTAAATGATTCTGTAGCATTAATCTCATCATCAAAAATATTGTTAACTGGTGTATCCAAAGAAAACACAGCATTTTGGCTATAGTTATTTGCCAGTGCATATATGTTTTCAAACATAACTCTTGATGAGCCACGAACAAAAAGCGCCATATTGTTATATATTGGAAGTGGGTCTTGATCTACAACTGTTGTCAACAGTGAGCCGTTCATGTATAAATGAAAAACTCTTGCATTTCCTAAAGCCTCATACTCAATTCCAATATCGTAAACTGTTACATTTTGTTCAGATGCCATCCTGTATTGACCAGTAAACTTGCCATCATCTACAATAATATTTCCTAATCCCTCCCAGATTTTTACTGGTATGGCATCAGAAGAAGCAGAGTCTTTTTTAATTTTATAAAATACAACATTATGCACATTCTGTTTTTCAAGAGTAGATATGTTAGAACTTCCAAGTGCACTCAACTCTAAGTAGTATCCATTGTTTGTTTCTGGATTTACCATTATGGCAAGACCTCCACCACCTCCAGAAATAGTTATGTCTCTATCTGGAGTTAGTCCTGGAACAGTGTAGTAATTAGTACTACCGTTTGCTGTTTGTCCACGGCTTGCATTATTTTCTATCTTTCCTATAATTCTCATTCTAGTGCCAAAATGTTTAAATTTATTATTAAGTGGCTTATAGACATATGAAACAAAATCTCTTGGCTTGCCTGTTACTGGTATCGATGGTCCTTGCATAACAAAAGCAGAGGATTGTATAGTTCCAGATTTTGGTGTTGTAAAAGTATTTACATCTGATTCAGCATTAAAAGTAGCAGACATAAAATTTCTTATAATTCCATTTCTTGTTGTTTTTTTGGCAAGTTCATTATTTATTCCAGCAGCACCCTCGACAGTATTTGGTGCTTGTGTATTGTCTTCAAATAAATACTTTGACTGCATAGAGCACCCTCTAATGTTTGCGTCATCTCTCCAGTACGAGTTTAATCCTGCATAGTGTTCTGTAATAGAAGTTCCAAACTGTCCTCTTCCATGTTTTGCAACTGCTCCATTTTTTAATTTTAGCACCCCGTTTATTTCTTCATAGTTGGGTTCAGTGTATATTCTTACAAGTCCAGTAGGGTACATCTTTCCGTTAAACGGTAACTGTGAAAAATAGTACTCATACTCTTGAGCACTGCTAACCCAAACGTTGCCGAAATTAGCAACATTAAATTGTGCAGCATCGTACTTAATTATTTCACCATTAGAATAAAAATATCCATTATATCTTGCTATCCAATAAATACCTTCACCAAAGTCTATAATGTTATTTGTCAATTCTCTATTTACAACTGTAGGTAGTTGATTTGACAAATTAGAGTTAAGCGGTATAGCACTTAAAAGATATGAAGACTGCATACCTGTTTCATTGTTAACAGATTTAGTATTTTCTGTTCCAGCAACTTCCCACAAAAGAACTGGCTTATAAATCCAATTCCTGTCCATATCAATTAGGCTTGCCTGCTTAATAGTTCCTACAGATCTTTGAATATATTTTTCAGAATAATTAATCTTGCCATCATT
>JBIPLL010000631.1:0-8415 GCA_044368425.1 Beijerinckiaceae bacterium | reverse complement strand
TCCGAAAGAGAAACGTTGAAAGACAATGATTGATTCCATATTAAATTTTTATTTCCTCTTCTTGAATATGTCATGAAACTTCCATTGGTTAAAATCATGGGAGATATTTCAGGTTGGTGTACTGGTAGATATCCATCTAAAAATCTTACTTGACCTCCAAATGAAATGGTTTCTTTGTCAAAATGTTGGTCTGTGTTTGCTTCTGGGTTTGTGTAGCTCAGTCCCCAATATGGTTTTGCTCCATATCCACTTCCAAAATGAGATTCAGAAAATGTATTAGTTACATAATCCCAGCCATTCAATTTTATATTAATTGTAAATGAAATTGATGGTGTGGAAAATGAAGTGTTATTAGGACCATCATAGAAAGATTCTGCTCTATGTACAAAGGATATGTAATCTCCAGCATTTAAAATCATGTCAGAAATTTCAGAAGTTCCTATCCAACTTCCATCAGAACCTCTGACGGCTTTATACCAAGTAGGTGTAACGGATAATTTGTTTCCGCTGAATAAAGAAATTAAATATTGTGTAAAGTTGTTTTCATTTCCGTCTCCGTCTGTCAAATATTTTTGAAAATTAAAATAAGAATTTTCACTTGCAATTAATTCCATATTATCTGTAAAAACAGAATTGGGTCCTATATCAACAGAATATATGTTATAATTTCTTCTTTTTAATTCATTTGCATAAGGAACTGCTTCTCCAACATTGATATTTTCATAACCATCGCTGAATATTATTATTGTTTTCTTTGAATTTTCTCTGGGTATATTTTTAAGAATAGAAAAGGTACCTGCTTTTAAAATTGTAGCATTTAAAGAATTGCAAAGTTCATATAATGAATCAGGTTGTTCATTATCTGATATTATAGTATTAAAAATATTTTCAGCAAATCTTAATGCATCAAATATGTTTGTTCTATAATTTGGATATACATCTGATATTGATATATTACTTAAATTAAATTCCAAAGCAATTTTATCATTTGTTAAATAAGAAACTTCCATACTGCTAGAATCAAAAGCAATAATGGAAATTTGTGTATTAGATCCAGAATCTATAACGCCTTTACAAAATTCTTTAACTATTTTTAAAGTTCTTTCCAAATCACTTTGTTGTGATTTGCTTTTGTCTATTAAAATACAAATATCTTCTACATTATTCGGATCTCCGTTGTATATTCCTTTTATGTTTTTATAAGGATAACTTAAAACAAGATAAGGAGTTTCTACTGATTGTTGTGTAGATGGTAGTATAATAAAATCCGATCTTAAAGAAGTTCTATAATATGTATATCTTCTTCCGGTTTTTAATATCATTGGAGAACCGTTTCCTGTTTTCCATTTTCCAGTTCCCCATCCTACTTCACTATCACCTTCCAAACCATCTAATTGATAAAAAGAAAATTGAGGACTTTCAAATGGATTGTATCCTCTTGTATCCACCCAAGTATTGAAAGCAAAGTCCTCTCCCATTCCTTGGGGGTCTGCAAAAAGATAATCTGCCATTCCATTATAATCGGTAATAGAATTTCCTGCATGTCCTATGGGAGAATATAAAACAGATTTGCATCTACATTTTGTAAATGGAGCAAAATCTTCCAAAGGATTTGGATTTAAATAATCTTGATTTTTATAATAATTGTGTGGAGATGTTTTTGAATAAGGGCAATCTTCAGCATGTTTTCTATAAAAAATAACCTGATCTGCAGGAGTATCTTCATCCATCCAAACAAATGATATTTTTCTCTTTGGATCTATTTTTGTAAATAAACCTCCTTGTATTATACCTTCAATGTAAGATGCACAATTTATTGCAACATCATCATATACAGGTATAGTAGATTCTATTTTAAGTGCTTGTAAAGGACCTGCCCCCAACCAAGCAGCTTCTATAGGATCTCCAGTTTTAGTATTTAATTTGTAAATTATATCAGAATTTTCTAAAACGTTTCCAGCAATAGCACCTGCCATTGTTCTTAATGCATCTGTTTCGGAAAGCTTTACAGGTAAACAAGTATCATTCAAAATAGTAATTGGAAAATTAGAATCCGATCCTGTTCTGTCTATTGGCCAAGCTATGTCATTTATTCCTATGCTTACGGGTATATCTGTCTTATCAAATTTATAAAGATATGCTTCCTCAGAAAACCCAGATAAAGCTTCACTGAAAACTTTATTTAAAGTACTGTTGAAGTTTTTTTTCAATAACGTATCTGCTTCGTCTGAAAATTTTGCAGCATATGCATTGCTATAGACCAAAGAAGAATTGTTTATATATACAGGTAATGAAGAAGAATTTGGTAATGTTTCGGTGTAATAATTTTCTAGTATTTTTTTCTTTTGTTCCGGTAATAACTTTTCATAAACTAAAAGATCTCCATCATTTAAACTAAAACCTCCCCATCTTGTTCCTTTAGATGTTATTTTAAACCCTGAATATGGAAATATGAATTCCTTTTTAGATTCTGCTTTTACAGTCAATTGCATAGATCCTTGGGATCTTTCCGTTCTTGGTCCTCTTAACCAAGCACCTTCAACAACACCAGCTTTATCGGAAAATATTAAATCCGAGTTTGTATAATCCAGTCCTCCAGTAGCACCAGAATTTACAAAATTAGAATCATTTATGTTTATAGGAGAATATACGTTATTAAATTGACTTTCATCTATTATTTTATCACCAGATGGCCAATAGAACCAGTTATTTCCTTCTTCTAAATCTATATTTAAAATTAAATCGGGTGTATTTAATTCACTAACTCTTACTGCAGTTAATCCGTATACACTTTCTCCCAAATATTTATTATTTGCTAATATTTCATTATAAACAGTTTGTGTTTTATTACTTAATAAAGAAGCCGTTGAAAGAGTGGGTATCTCTGAAAGATACTGATTAAACAATCTGGAAAGTGGAGTATCTGCTATTCTGGAAAGATATCGGGTAGATATAATCCCCAATATCTCTTCTTCTGACAAACCATCAAAAATAGAATCTTCTTTTACTTGATCTACATCAACATATTGATTTATTGGAACAGAAGGATCAGAATCGTGGTAGTTCTGGGAATCATGAAGTTCTTCCAACTCTATAAAAAAGTTTCCATTAACAGAAGATAAAGATGGAAAGAATTTTGATAAAGTAGATATAGGAACTTGTGATATATAATTTTCGTCTACTGTAAACCCCTTCAAGATATATTCATATAATAATTTTTCCAATCCTTGGTTGGATCCAATCAAATTATATCTAAGTTTTGAATTTTTTAAAGATTCTCTTTTATAAGATAAAACTTTACAAATTTCTTTTAATTTCTTTACAAAATAAGGAATTGATATAATAAGTTCTTCGTCATTTGCATAATCCAATTCTGTTAAGAACAAATCTCTTTCTCCAGTTCCAAACAAAAAACTTAAATCTTTTAATAGTTGAATGTAATTTTCTTTTAAAGAATCTGCATTTCCTGTTATGGTATTATTTTTATACCAATCTTTTAAATAGTTTGCATAAAAGATTTGTGCCTTATCTGAATTTAAATTTCCTTGGTATTTTAGCCAAGTAGGGTATGTTAAAGGCGATGTTGTATTTAAAGGTGCAGACATGTTTACTAATATTTAGATTTGAAAGATTGTTTTTAAACTAAAGTAAGTAAAAGTATGGACACATTTACTTCAGACTATATATCAAACATACCTACAGGAATGACTTCTAATGTTGTAAGAAGCATCCCAAGAAGTGTTGAGATTCCAATAAAACTCTACAAACCCACAAAAAAAGATAAAAAACATTTAAGAGAAATACAACAAATTTTACATAAATTCGTAGATATCTTATCTAAAGTAAATTGACATCTTCAAATAATGTTCTATAATTTTTACCATGAGTAAAAATAAAATAGAATTTATAGCAGATACAAAAGAAATGTTGGAGGTTTTAGAAAAGCCTTACCCTGCTATAGATAAACTCCCTGATTGGTTTAGTAATATTCCTTCTTATATAGGAGGAGTTAAAGGATTGGACGAATTCAATGATCCAACAGCCACTATTAAAAAATGTATGCCTGTTTTTGATTCTATGACAGCGGGTTATCATATTCCAACCCATACAGATATTTGGATTGAAAACGAAGGACCAGAGAATATTACCATAAAATGGGCATGGGATACTCTTGAAGTTGTAGAAATACATAAACAAGAACAATTACAATCATATCCAATACCACATGGATATTATGCAACATCTTTCAAATTTTTGAATCCGTGGATCATTAAAACAGAAAAAGGATGGTCATCACTTTTTACCCATCCTCTTCATTATGATGATCTTCCGTTTAAATGTTTACCTGCAATAGTAGATACAGACAAATATCCTTCACAGGTTAATTTTATTTTCTTTTTAAAGAAAACCTTTTCTGGATTGATTCAGAAAGGAACTCCGATGATGCAAGTAATTCCATTTAAAAGAGAAAATTTTAAATCAGAATTTTCACATGATAATGGATTTCTAAAACAACAATGGAAAAAAGCAAATACAGTTTTTTTTGAAAGATATAAAAGATTTTTCAGATCTCCAAAAAAATATGAACAAGGAGATATTAAAAAATGTCCATTTGCATTTTTGCATAAATAATTAAATAAAAAAAATGAAACAAACACTCTCATTAAAACACATCGTAAAATTCAAACCAACTTCTAGTTTTTCAGAAAGAGAATCTTTAATAAACAATGAAGTTTCAAATATTCTTGAAACTTTGAGAAATAGAGGATTTTATCCTTTGGGATTTGAAATTAAAAATAAAAACGGAAATTCAGCAACAGTTGTCGTAGAATATAATATTTGATTATGAGTAATTCTTCTGCGGGTAAAGGAGATAAACCTAGAAATTGTTTTTCCAAAAAATTTAAAGAAAATTATGATTTGATAATTTGGAAAAATACGAAAAAAGAAAAAAAAGATATTGCCATTACCAAAAATAAACGGTAATGTGTATCTATGAAAAATAAATTACTACTCATTGCTTGTTTGTTTATCTGCTCCTGCACAACGTATGGCCCAGTCAGGCCAACCGTTACTCCTTATAATACTGGTTACTTAAATCCTTGGGGTTTTGGCACTTCCGGATCTTATGGTGGAGGTTACTATCCTGTTTATAGTGGAGCTTGGGGTAATTTTAATGGTTGGAACACCAAAGGAAGTGTCTACAATACATATTGTCGATAAATGAAATTGCTTTATTATATATTTTATATATATTATTTCATAAAAAAATTACCAAAGATAATATATTTTATTATTTATAGAGAACTTTTATATATTAGATTAATGATAATGAACATTTTTGGATGTTAAAAAAAGATAAGTATTAATGAAGATAAAAACTTTATCTACAAATATAAAATTTAATAAAAATTTTAATTGTAGAGTATGAAAAGAAATAAAAATCCTTTCATAAACGAGAATTTATTTTCATTTATGAAAGGATTGGACATAAAGTTTTTAATAGGGCTTATTTTACTACTTTTACTTTTCGGGTTGATTGGTAAGTTTTGATATGAAAGATATCATAATAACATTTGTTTGTAATGTAGTTTCAATCTTAGCAATGGTCATTGCAGGTTTGTTGGTTTATGAAGGAAAACCTCATTGGGGATGGTTTTTGGCATCCTCTATAATATCAATTTGTGCATATAAATCTTCCAAATCAGAAAAAAAAGACGGCTGTTGTGGAGGAGGATGTTGTAAAGAATAAAAAATGACATTATTTCATATAAATAGTTTATATGAAATTTGATTTATTAGTAGAAAATTTATTACAAGAAGCTGCTCGTTGTACAAAAGTAACAGGAAAAACTTCATCTGATAGAAAAGGAAAAAAGTGGATGAAGTGTGTAAAGAATCCTAAAGGCGGATATAAAAGAATTCACTGGGGACAAAAAGGTGTAAGGGTTACTGGTAAAAGTGGCAATACAAAGAGGAAAAAATCTTTTAGAGCCAGACATAAATGTTCTTCGGCCAAACCCGGCACACCTCGCTATCAAGCTTGTAAAGACTGGTAATCTATATAGATTGTAATTTCAATCCATACATGTTGCCAGTATCGGATTTTATTTTTAAGAAAGTATCTATTCCATTGGAGCTTAACATAGCTGGAGATATAGAAAGGCTACTTAATCCTATTCTAAATACACTGTCATCAACTCCAATAGCAATCTCATTTGCTGATAAAGTTTCTACTCTATGTCCTATAGCCATACTTCTATAGTGATATGCGGTAGAACCAAATCCCACAACTGCCGTATCTCTGTCAAAACCCTCGCAACTTGGCCCAAGTGCAAACTTGGAAACAATTGCACCAGTTTCTCTTAATTCGGGTTGAATATTAGGATACCTTTCGTAAGAAAATAGTTGCATACCTGCAACTGGTCTATGCACTGGATCTTTATTTCCAGCATAAACAATTAACTGTAAATCAGATGAAGATATAGGAGGAAATGATGTAAATTCTATACCTCCTTTCATTATTGGAGGTAAAGTATAAACTGCACCAGTACTACAATTAATCCAACTTCCAAATCTATTATCGCCTGTGACTCCGTTTAATCGAAATCCGTTTAATTCGACTGCAGTGAGACCGCCGGGTGGTAAAGATTTTGAAAATGTTGTTGTATTAATTCCAATGTTAGGTCTTCCTACAAAATAATCAATATTAGGACTTGCAAACTTTTGAACTCTAGATTCTTCTGTTCCTCTTTGCTGACCTAGACGAATTATAACTTGTGTTGGTGAAGATCTGTATATATAACCATCATAAGTTTGTTGAAAATAATTTTGGGTTGTTCCAGTAAATTCACCTCTTTCTAGGTTTCCAACTATATTGTTAACGGGTAAACCATATTGACACTTTGCTGAATTTGGTGTTAACCCTCCAAAATTAACTGCACTCAAATCGCTAGAATTTGAAAGTAAAACAATAACCGGAAGTCCTTCGTATAAAAAGGGTTGTGTAGTAGATAATAACGGAGTTTGAGTTAAATTAAAAACCAATTCACAACCATTTCTCATAGAAACTGTGTTATAACCACCCCTAGCACTTAAAACAGAAGTTTGAGAATCTGGAGCAAGTAAAGTATTTTCTGGTAATCTTAATACCTCTCCGGTATTTGTTATACTGTTTGAAAATGCAGGAGCCAAACTAGCTCTATAAACACTCGAAGTACCAGATGGTACTAAAGCTGCACCAAGCCAATTGTCTACTGAAAGATTAAAAGGTTGTATTCTAAAATGTCTTGAAGCATTTGCAGGTAAAGTTTGTCCTGATGGTATATCTGCATTTGATTCTGAAGATCCTATAGCATTTGTAGAAATTATTTTTGCAGGATAAGATGCTGCAGTAAATCCTATCTTTCTTAAAGAATCGTTTTCCGATCCTGAAGGACTTACGGAAAAATATACAATTTTTCCTACTGATAATGAAGTATTGTTAGAAGATGTCCAAACGGCCAAGTAGTTATTATTTCCTTCAGGGATAACTCCATAAGGAGATTGTATTTGATTAGCTGTTAAAGCTGCACCATAAGCAGCAACAATATTTGTTGAAATTTCTGAACCTCTAAATGCCAATGTGTGTTGGGTAATTCTTTGGGTTGTCCAGTTATATCCACCGTTCAAGGTTTGCCAGCTTCCACCAGTTCCATTTTGTATAAGATGAAAATGATCAGAACCGTTTGTAAACTTTGGATGTCCTGCATTTAAAGTCAATCCATGAACAAAAGATCCTCTACCGATTGTTGAAAAGGGTTCACCCGGATCGTTCGGTTGTATCGATTCTACTCTAAACTCCGAAGCAATTGCTCTAATGTTTTGGTCGTTAAATCCTTGTACAATAAAAGAACCATTTCTATATTGCAAAGCTATAGTACCAGAATTATAACCACCACTTCCGGTAAATGTTGCTACGGTTGATGGAGATCCTCCAAATGGTGTATATGTAACTGTTAAAAGAAATCCATTTCTAGCCCAAATACCAACTATATCTCCTTCTAAAAATCTGTTATTTGTACTTTCTGATAAATTTAAAACCGATGTGGATCCTCCATTGGAGATTGTGAGCATTGATAAACGTCCCAATCTTTCTTGAGAAACTGTTGTTCCGTTATTTATTGTAATGTCTCTTCTAATTCCTTCGTAATTTGTTTGTGGTCTGGTTGTTATTAAACTATTGGTAAAAATAGTAGTACCTGTTAAATTTCCTGTTAAAGTACCTCCAGATAAAGGAACATATTTTGAATCTGTAAAAGATATTGTAGCAAATGAACCTGAAGTATTTTGATAAACACTTGTTCTTAATAAAACAGAAGAAGCTGCATTTAAAGATGTGTTCGTAGCAAATGAACCTGAAGTATTTTGATAAAC